>CAYFWA010001025.1:0-2499 GCA_964346625.1 uncultured Myxococcales bacterium | reverse complement strand
TGCGACGCCGAGCGACGCCGCAGACGGCCGTGCGCCGCCCGCGAGGCGACGCGGAACGATTTTTCCCGAACGCTGCTAGATGCGGGGCCGAGCACTACCTGCTGCAGCGATGCGGCAGCGTGCTTGTTACCGAGGCCTTCGACGCCGTCTGAGCTCGGCCCCGGCGCTGGTCCGCCTCGATTCGCTTGTTGTTTCGAAAACCTGCCGAGCTGCGGCGGGGCTGCGGCCATGCGCCTGCGGCAAGGCTCCGGCGCCCCGCAGGGGCGTCGGGCCCTGCCGCGGCGCCGGCTACGACCTCACGGTGACCAGTCGTGGGCCGCGTGTAGGCATACCTCCGGACCAATCCTCTAATTCGTGCCTGATATCCGATGGTTCTAGATCGAATTGGAAATTCCGAACACCGTCCCCTGCCTCCCCCTGCCTCCCCGTCCCCTGCCTCCCCGCGTGACGTCATTGGCGATCGAACCACTGCGCAGACATCCCCGTGCAAGTCAGACAGCAGAGCACTCCGTCCAGCTCCCAGAGCCTCGAGCGGCGCACCGGGTTTCCGCAGCGTCGACACCGGATCTTCGGCGCCGATGGAGCCGCGCGTCCCCCGGCGATGCGCCGGAGGCGATGCTCGTCGATCCGGCAGAGCTGCTCAAATGGCGCGTCGAGCAAGTGGTCCACGAGCTTGGTGACGGTGCGTTGGTATCGTAGCTGAGCGCCCAGGTCGCCTTCTGCCAGAGCCGGCTCGAGCGTCTCCACCTGCCGCGGTAGATCGGTGCGCTCCGGAGCGCGGGTCACTCCCAACAGGGTGCCGGTGGCCGGGTGATACACCAGGAAGTCCCACCCCCGGTTGCTCGTGGCCACCTGGATCGGCTCGGCGTGATACCAGGACGCCATGACCCGCAGCGACAAGAGCGCGTCGCCGTCCCGCGCGACCAGGACGCGCAGGAGCTCGAGGCCGCCGAAGAAATCACGGAGGTAGTCCGCCAGACGCCATCCCAGCGTGATCTCCGGGCTGAGGTAGCCCTTGCGCAAGACGATCCGCTGCAGCTCGATGGGGATGATCATGGTGGCCCTTCTACTGCGTGAGGGTGATGGCCTGGAGCCCCTGGATCTCCGTCGCCGTCACCCACACCTGGTCGGGGTAGCGGTCGGTGAACTCGGCGGTCACCTGGATCGGGGTCGGCGCAGCGCCCACCCCGACGAGCAGCTCGGACAGCGCCCCCGCGCCGAGCTGCCCGAGGGAGACCGACAGCACCAGCCGGTCACCGGCCAGCCACTCCGCAACCAGCGTGGAGGGAAGCGCTCGCTCATGCCAGTGGCACCCGCCGTGCTTTCGCAGGCGCGCCGCGGTCGAGCAGTCGGCCTCCCAGTAACGCAGGGTCCCGGCGATGACCTGCACCGTGTGACCCACGACCTGCTTGTCAGCGGGGATGAGGAAGATCTCGTACGACCCCTGCTCCACGGGGAAGTCGCGGTGGAAGCGGAGGTCGAGGCAGAGCAGGCCACCTTCCACGGCGTAGTAGAGCTGCGCGAGGTCGGCCTCGCAGCTCGCGTCTTCGCTCGCGCAGTCACCGCTGGGATCCCCGTCGGAACGGATCGGGGTCCAGCTGTACAGGTCCCAGGGAGATCCGGGGCCGGCATCTGGGGATGTCGCATCACCAGCCGCGGCGTCTTTTTGGACGCCGGCTGCGTCCGTGTCCGTCGCGCCACCGGTGTCATCACAGCCGACCGGGCCGAGCGCAGAGATCCCGACAGCGACGGTCAACACGAGCCAACGGTTGTTCATTTTCTCTGCTGTCCAAAAGTCCATTTCGATTTCCTTGGTAGCACGTTTTTTGATTTCATAGCACGAACGGGCGGCCCTGTAAACACGGCGGTCGATCTGGTTCGGTCAGGCGATCTGGGCCCCGGGTCGCGTCGCCCCGCGCGGGTGTCCTCCACTCCACGCGCACGTGTCGTGCCCGGACGTGCGCGACTTCGAGGGCGCGCTGGTGAGACGTGTCCTCCACGCGCACGTGTCGTGCCCCCGTTTGGTGGGAGGAGGGCCGCGTCGTGTGGGCCGCAACCACCGAAACCGTCGGATCGATCCGAATCACTGGACGGGGCGATGGGGACGCGGGGCGATGGGGACGGACTTCCAAATTTCCAATTCGGCATGCAATCGCTCGGGGGGCGATGGGGACGGACTTCCAAATTTCCAATTCGGCATGCAATCGCTCGGGGGGCGATGGGGACGGACTTCCAAATTTCCAATTCGGCATGCAATCGCTCGTAATCGAACAAGAAAAGCCAAGTCATCCGACCCGACGAGCCCGCGTTTGAGCCCATCGCAGAGCCGATCTTCGAATTGTTTCCTGATCTCAAATGTTTCCAGATCGAATTGGAAATTTGGAACACCGTCCCCTCGCCTGCCCTCGCCTGCCGTCCCCTCGCCTGCGCAGTCCCCTCGCCTGCGACCCGACGAGCCCGCGTTTGAGCCCATCGCAGAGCCGATCTTCGAATTGTTTC
>CAYFWA010001024.1:0-2506 GCA_964346625.1 uncultured Myxococcales bacterium | reverse complement strand
TATCGAGTGGTTTTCGGCCGAATTGGAGAATTGGAACACCGTCCCCTCGTCTCGTCTCCCCTTCGCGGATCAGGGCTCAGTCCGCCTCGTCGTCGTTCTTCTTGGCCTCCTCGCCCAGCATCTGGCCGGCGAAGGGCTCGCCGTTGCGCACGAAGATGGCCATCTGAAAGCCGCTGGCCAGCCGCTCGAGCCCCTCGGCATAGCTCAGCTCTTCGCCCGGGGCGGGGACCTTCAGGCCGAGCACGGCCAGGTCCGCGTCGGCGCTGGCCTCGTGCATCACGTCCCGGAACTCCTGGTCGGGGGGCTTGATCAACACCTCGGCCTGGGCCTGGATGCGCGCCTCGTCCATGAGCGCGCGCAGGTGCTTGTGGCGCTGCTCGCGCTCGGACTCGTCGATCACGATGGTGCGCACCCGCAGGGTGGCCTGGCGCCACTCGGCGTTGAGGGTGAGCAGGTGCGCCAGCAGCAGCATGAGGTCGCCGTTTTTTTCGAGCCCGCCCCACCAGATGTCCACCGTGCGCTTGTGACGCGGCCCCTCCAGGTCGGTCATGTGCACCAGGATGGTGGACAGCCGGAGCTGGGTGAGATGGCGCATCAGGCGGAGCTGCTTGGCCAGACCCTCGCGCTCCTCGGACCAGCCGAACACCACGGTGTTGGAGGCCAGCCCGGCGATGCCGTTGGCCTGGGCGATGCCGAGGATGCCCGTCTCCAGGTCGGGCACCACGTGCACCTCGCTGAAGGCCACCACGCCGCGCTTCTCCAGGGTGCGGTCCATCTCCGCCTCCTGGGCCTCGATCTCCTGGAGCTTGGTCTCGGGGTCCCCCTGCACCACCCGGCAGACGGTCACCACGCCGCGGTCCTGGGAAAACCAGCTCGCCAGGCGCACCAGGCCGATGCGGCGGGCCGGGTTGTGAGTGAACACCAGGATCCGCGGGCGCCAGTTGCGCGCGCGAATCCGCAGCTTGTGGAGCTGCAGCAGGGAAAAGCGCGCCATGGCGGTCCACAGCCCTGCCCGCACGTCTCCCCACCGGCTCTCCAGGGCCCGGTGGCGCAGATAGAGGTAGAGCAGCAGCTCCAGCCCGATGGCCGAGATGCAGGCCACCGGGCTGATGAGGAACATCACCACCACCGCGGCGGCCGAGCCCGTCAGCGAGACGTACCATGGCACCCGGATGGTGGGCCGGTAGGAGGGGTCTCCCACCAGCTTCTCCAGGGTGGCCGAGAGGTTCATGGTGACGTAGAGGGTGAGAAAGAAGATCGTCACCCACCGCCCTACCGCGTTGAGGTTGCCCAGCGCCACCGCGGCGAGGGCCATGGCCCCCGTGGCCCAGGTGGCGATGGTGGGCTGGCCCGTGCGCGACGTGCGCGCCAGAAAGCGGGGCGCCAGCCCGTCGGAGGCCAGGGCTTGCAGCACCCGCGGCCCCCCCAGGGCGCTGCCAAAGGCCGACGAGAGGATGGCGCCGAACATGCCCGGGAACACCAGCCAGGCGCCGAGCACCGCGATCTCGGTCCAGATGGGCGGGGCCTTGGGGTCCAGGCTGGCGAGCTGCTGGGGCGTCACGCGGGTGGTGACGGCCAGAAATCCCACGATGCCCAGGTAGACCAGGGCGCCGGTGACCACCGCCAGGATGGTGCCGCGGGGGATGGAGCGCTTGGGATCGGCCAGATCGCCGCTCATGCCGATGCCGGCGGTGAAGCCGGTGACCGCCGGGAAGAACACCGCGAAGACGAACCAGAAGCCGCCCGAGGCCGAGCGCTCGTAGTGCGGCGACATCTCGGGGCTGCGCATCCCCCCCAGCAGCACGCCCAGGATCAGAGCCAGCACCGACAGCCCCACGGCGATCATGATGGGCACCTGCAGCTTGAGCGACAGGTCGGCGCTCTTGCCCGCCAGGGCGGTGACCAGCACGATGGTCGCCGCGGCCATCCACTGCACCGGCGGCGCGCCCCAGGCCGCCGGCCACAGGAAGGCCATCGCCTCGGCGAGGCCGAAGGCGTAGAGGGTGAGGCTCAGGGTCCGGCACAAAAACAGCGGGATGCCGATGGCCCCCCCGAGCTCCAGGCCGAGGCTGCGCGAGACCATGAAGTACTCGCCGCCCACGCCCACCTTCATGTTCGTGGCGATGGCCGAGGCCGAAAGGCCCGTGATGAAGGTGATGCCGCTGGCCATCAGCACGATCAGGATGGCGATGAGCAGGCCCGTGTTGCCCACCACCCAGCCGAAGCGCAGGTACATCATCACGCCCAGGATGGTGAGCACGCTGGGGATGTAGACCCCGATGAAGGTCCCGAACTTCTTGGCAGGCTCGTGGTTTTCGGGGGCAGCCCCGGCGTCGGGCGATGCGGCCGGGGCCCGGCTGTTGGCGGTCATGGCGCTCCTGTCGCCCCCAGTGGGCGAGTGCGGGGAAGGGACAGCATCCCACCCAATTTATTCGGTCAGGGCTCCGAGGCTGTCAAGCGGGAGATGAGGGGGGCGATGCGCAACAGGAAAGGGGGGAATAACAAT
>CAYFWA010001023.1:0-2512 GCA_964346625.1 uncultured Myxococcales bacterium | reverse complement strand
GTCCGCCACGCCACCGAGGCGGCGGCCACCGCCTGCCGGGAGCTCGGGCTGGCCGTGGCCGCCGCCATCACCGTGCCCCGCTGCGTCTGGCCCGATCCGGGCCGCCCGCCCGTACCCACCGGGGTCTGCTCGCTGATGGGGGACCGGGCCACGGTCACCATTGGGCCGGACGGGTCGGTGCGCTCCTGCGCGCTCAGCGACGCCCCGGTGGGGCACCTGGGGCACGAGCCCTGGCCCGTGCTGGCCCAGCGCCTGTGGGAGCAGGAGCTAAGCCCGCTGCGCGAGCGGCTGCCGCGCGCGTGCCAGGGGTGCGCCCACCTCCCAGCCTGCCGGGGCGGCTGCCGGCTCGCCGGCCGCGCCGCCGGCCCGGACGGGCTCGATCCCCTGGCCCGGCCCTGAGCGAGCTCGCGCCGCGAGCCGCGTGGGGGACGTCTCCGGGCGCACGATCCCATCGCCCAGCCCTGAGCGGGCTCGCGCCGCGAGCCGCGTGCGGGACGACTCCGGGCGCACGATCCCATCGCCCAGCCCTGAGCGGGCTCGCGCCGCGAGCTCGCGCCGCGAGCCGCGTGGGGGACGTCTCCGGGCGCACCTCAATTGCCCTCAATACCGGCCCGGGGCGAAGCCCTGGCAGCTCCGCGTGATGACCAGCTCGTGGCGGCCCGGGCCGAGGGCGTAGCTGGACACGCCGCGGCCCGAGGATCCCACGATCCAGATGGTCTCGGGCGCAGAGCCGGAAAAGGAGGTAATGCTGTTGGCCCCGAGGCTGGTGTTGCGGCCGCTGGAAAACCGCGGCTTGCGTCCGAGAAAGAGCTTCACGCGGCGGCGGCACTTGTTCTTGAGGCGCAGCGAGTAGCGGCCGCGGCCCGCGCGGCGGGCGTGGCCGGTGCGGTGCGACCGGCCGTAGCGCCGGCGACGCTCCAGGCGCCGGCGTCGCTCGGCCCGAAGGCGCCGGCGGCGCTCCTCGCGGCGGCGCGCCCGCTCCCTCCGGTACCGCTCCGCTCGCGCCCGGGCGCGGGCGTAGCGCCGGTCCGCCTCGGCCTTGCGTTCCTTGAGCTCCTCGCGGGAGATGCGCTGGACCAGGAGCTGGGCGAGCACCGTGCCCCGACCCAGATTCGTCTGGCGGCGGGCGGCCGTGATCTGCACCGAGGCGCTGCTCGAGGTCATGGCGCAGCCCACGTTCACGGTGAAAGACCGCAGGTTCACGTACCGACCGTGCACCGGCGCGCGCACCGGGAGGCCGCCGACCCGGACGCGCTCGGTGGGCATGCCGCGACGGTGGCGGATGAGGGGGTCGGCGGAGCGCACGCGGGTGAGGATCCCCCGCTGCCCCTGCGCGCCCAGCTCCGCGTCCCGGGCGAGGGCCACCGCCAGCTTGTAGCAGTAGGCCGGACGCGTGGGGATCTTGATGCGCTCCAGGTCCTGAAGGGATCGCGTCTCCGGCCGACCCAGGGGGCGAAAGCCCTCCTGATCGGCGGCCTCGCTGCGCAGCAGGGTCCGGGCCGCCGGTCGCGGGCGGGTGGGCCGCGCCCGGCTCACCAGCAGGGCGTAGACCCGGCGGCTGCGGCGCGACGGTCGGAACAGGGCCGTGGCCCCGAGCCGGCTGGCCCGCTCGGTGATCTCCTCCGGGATCTGGTAGCGGGACGCCCCCCGGCCGCCGCGCCAGGTGTAGACCGCCAGCACCCGGTGCGGCGCCGCGGGAGAGGGATAGTTCACCACGGCGAACAGCCGGCGGCTGGACCGCCCCCGGAAGTAAAACAGCCCCCGGGGCAGGTCCCGGGCCTTTTGATAGATCCGGAGCTGCTCGGGCCCCGCGCGGACCTTGAGCTTCTTTTTGACCAGGCGGCGCTCGCTCACCTTCACCCGGTTGGCCACCTGCTGCGCGATGAGGTTGATACACCCCGAGGTGGTGGCCAGCAGCCCTGCGGCGACGAGGGGCAAGAAACCCTGCACGCGAAGAACGCGTCCGCGGAAAACCTGCGCGCAAAACAGCACAATTCGAAGGTCGGTGGTGCTCCGGTTCGGTGAGCGGATCATGGGTCTCCTCTCGGCTGGCTCGTTGGCCCCCCAGTATACGCGCGTCGCCCCCTCGGGATCCAACCCTGCGCTGGCCCCCCGGTTCAGAAACGCGCCGAGGCCCCGCCGAGGACCGCTGATGTTTCACATCGGCCGTTTTCAGCCTCACAATCGCCGTTCTGAAACATGCCGAGGACCGCTGATGTTTCACATCGGCCGTTTTCAGCCTCACAACCGTCGATCTGAAACACGGCGGCGCCGCCACATCCTGTCGCCACCCAGTCGCCGCGCGGCGCCGGCGCTCCCTCTCGCCACACGTTCACGTCGCTTTGGGACCTCAGGGGAAATCATCGCCATCGGCACGGGTAGGGGGACGCGGGCGCGAAACCACGCGCCTTGCGCTTCATTTTATTCTCTCATGAGGTCCATGACCCTGTTCGTCTACCGGGCCGCCTGAGCGGCGGCCCGACCCCAGCCACCAGGCCGGATGGGGGAGCCG
>CAYFWA010001022.1:0-2525 GCA_964346625.1 uncultured Myxococcales bacterium | reverse complement strand
GCCCCCGCGCCCCGCGCCAGCACACCAGGGCCTGGTCAGCCCCCGGCGATGGCCTATAATGGGGAGACCATGGACGCGATAGAAGCAAGCAAGGCCGCCTCGCCCGAGGCCGCCTGCGGGGCCAGAGCGTTGCCGCTGGCGCGGCGGGCGGGCCCCGCGGTGCTGGGGTTGGGGTTGACCTTGGCGTTGGGGTCGGCCTTGGCGCTGGGGTCGGCCTTGACCGTCGGCGTCGGCTGGAGCGCGAAAACGGCCCGGGCCGCGGGGCTGCACCCGGGCCGCACCCAGGTGGTGGTCCACACGCCCGCCAGCCGCCACCCCGTGCGCGGCGACCGCAACGCCCCGCTCAACATCCTGTACTGGGCCCCTTTCCGCAACCAGGCCACCAAGCAGATCCAGCCGCTGCTCAAGCAGGTGCTGAGCCACTACCGCGGCCGCGTGCGGCTGCAGTGGATGGCCCGGTATCGCGACGGCCGCCACTACGCCCCCGAGCGATACGCCGCGCGGGTGGGGCACGAGGCCTTCGCCCAGGGCGGGGATCGCCTCTTTTGGCGCTTTCACGACGAGGTGTGCGGCCTTTCTTCGCTGCACAGGCTGTCCAACTCCATGGTGGACGGCATCGTGCGCAAGATCGGGCTGAACCTGCGGCGGCTGCGGCGCAACCTCTCGAAGCGCGTATACGCCAAGGCCCTGCTGCGCGAGCGCGACCTGGCCACGCGGCTGGGGGTGCCCACCTACCAGAGCTCCCCGGTGCTGCTGATGGGCACCAAGCGCTACTACATCAGCCGCTACACCCGGTTTCGGTACCTGCGCCGGGTCATCGACCGGCAGCTCAAGAAGCTGGCCCCCTACCGGCGCCAGGGAGCCTCGTCCCCGGGCCAGCTCCACGATCGGCTGCTCGCCGAGGCCAAGAAACGCTACAAGCCCTGGCGCGGCCGAAAACGCGGCCGGCACGCGCGGCGAGTCCGGCTGTCCGCCAAGCGCTACGCGGTGCCCCCCGGGAAGAGCCCCACCCGCGGCAAGACCACGTCCTGGGCGACGGTGGTGGCGTTTCTGGACTTCACCGACTACCGCAGCTACAAGGTCTACAAGACCCTGCAGGCTTTGCTGACCCGCCACCCGGGCAAGCTGCGCCTGGTGTTCAAGACCCTCCCCCGGCGCAGCTACCGCAACGCCCTCGAGGCCGCCCGCGCCGCCTACGCGGCCCACGCGCAGGGCAAGTTCTGGGCCCTCGCCGACCTGTTTTTCCGCAACCGCTACCGCCTCCAGTCACGTCGCCTGGCCGGCTACGCGCGACAGGCTGGCCTGGACATCGGGCGCTTTCAGGCCGACCGCAAAAAGCCGCTGATGTCGCGCCGGGTGCTGCACGACATGCGCCTGGCCCGCAAGGTCGGCGTGAGCAAGGCCCCCGGCATCTTCATCAACGGCCGGCGGGTGCCGGGGCGACGCTTCAGCCGCTACGTCTTCGAGCGCATGCTCAAGCGCGAGCTGCAAGGTGGGCTGCTCTCTCGGCTGCTGGGACGGTGAAAACGATTTCTGCTCGTTGTCGCGACGAAAAAAAAGGGCGAAACTCGAGTCAGAGGTAGGCCGAGATGCCAAGGCGCAGAAGCAGGGCGAACTGGCGCAGGTCGGATTTCACCCCCAGATTGGGATCCTCGTCCTTGCCGACGTAGCCCAGCGGCCGCAGGCCCACGCGCAGCCAGGCCCCCGGGGCCAGGCGCGCTTTGAGGCCGAGCTCGGCCCCCAGCGCGGCGTAGCTCGCCCGCGACAGGCCCTCCACCCGGCTGTAAAACCCTCCCACCAGCAGATCCCCGTAGAGCACCCAGGCCGCTGACAGGGGGAAAGCCAACCCCGGGGCCACCATGGCGCCGGCAGACAGCCTCCAGGTGTCGAGGTCCGCATCACCGAAGTTGGTGTGCGTGGCGTTGACCACCAGGTACAGCCCGAGCGCGAAGCCCCGGGCCACGAAGTAGCCCCCGTACAGCTCGGCGGCCAGCCGGATCCGGTGCACCGTCTGACCCGCGTCGTCGTCGTAGACGTAATCGAAGCCGAACAGCCCCGCCAGCTCCCCCCCCCCGGCCTGGCCGAAGCGCCGGGCCGGACGGCGGGGTGCCGCCGCCGGCCTGGGCTCCGAGGCGCCCCCTTGGCCCCCGGCTTCCCCTTCGTCGGAAAAGGCCCCTTCCACCGGGCGGGGGGCATTGGGCACGCGCTCGGGCGGCGGCGTGGGCGCGGGCGTGGGGCGCAAGCGCTCGGGCGGCTCCGCGGCGGGCGCAGTGGCAGGCCGCAGCCGCTGCGGCTCGGGCGGGTCGGCGCCGGGCGCCGCCGCCACAGCCGCCGGGCCGGCGGCCACGCTGGCCAGCGCAAAAAGCGCCACCCATCCCACCCGCGCCACCGGCGCCATGCCCCTGTCCGCTCGCGCCTGGCCGCGTCTACTTCGGTCTCCATACATGGCTCACTCCTCGGTTCGTGCCATGGTAAGGGAGCGGGTCAAAATAAACTCTGCACTCGGGACGCCGATCCATCCCGGC
>CAYFWA010001021.1:0-2528 GCA_964346625.1 uncultured Myxococcales bacterium | reverse complement strand
GCCGCGATGGATCGCGCGCCAGATGGTGAATTAATTTTGACCAGGGCCCTCAGGGTTGCAGCCCCTCGGGCCACCGGTACACCGCGCGCCCGGCTACGACGGTGGCCACGGCGCGTCCCTGCACCGACCAGCCCGCAAAGGGCGTGTTGCGGGACTTGGACTGGAAGTGCTCGGGCTGAATGGTCCAGGTCATCTCCGGATCGATGAGCGTCACGTCCCCGGGCCGGCCCACGCCCAAATCCCCGCCCGGGAGACCGAAGCAGGCGGCGGGGCCCCGGGTGAGGCGCGACACCAGCGTGGAGAGCTCGAGCGCCCCCTGCTGAACCAGCCGCAGGGCCACCGGCAGAGCGGTCTCCAGACCGATGACGCCGAAGGGCGCGTCCTCGAACTCCACCGCCTTGTCGTGATTGCTGTGGGGGGCGTGGTCTGTGACCAGCGCGTCCAGGGTGCCATCGGCCAACCCATCGAGGCAGGCCTGGCGATCCGCCGCGGTGCGCAGCGGCGGGTTGCACTTGGCGTGGGTGTCGAACTCCCGCACCGCCTCGTGATCCAGGGCGATGTGGTGCACCGTAGTCTCGGCGGTGACCGGGAGCCCCCGGGCCTTGGCCCGCCGGATGAGGTCCACCGACTCGGCGGTGCTGACGTGGGCGGCGTGATACCGCGCCCCGGTCTCGGCGCACAGCGTGAGATCCCGGGCGAGCATGACGATCTCGGCCGACGCCGGCTGGCTGCGCAGGCCCGTCCAGGCCGAGACGGTGCCCTCGTGGATCGCGGCTCCGCGGCTCAGGCTCTTGTCCTCGCAGTGATTCACCACGGGCAGCCCGAAGGTCTGGGCATACTCCAGCGCCCGCCGCATCAGGCCGGCCACCGCCACCGGCTCGCCATCGTCGCTCACCGCCACCACGCCGGCGTCGGAAAGCTCCCCCATCTCGGTGAGGATCTCGCCGCCCAGCCCCCGAGTCACGCCCGCCACCGGGTAGACGCGCGCCAAGGCCGCCTGCGCGGCCCGCGCCAGGATCAGCTCCGTCACCGCCCGGCAGTCGTTGGGCGGGTCGGTGTTGGGCATACAGCACACGGCGGTGAACCCGCCGGCCACGGCGGCGGCCGCGCCGCTGCGCACGTCCTCCTTGTACTCGAAGCCAGGCTCGCGCAGGTGCACGTGCAGGTCGATGAGGCCCGGCACCGCCAGCAGCCCGGCGGCGTCGATCTGGGTGGTGGCCTCGCCCTCCGGCGGGGCCGAGACCTCCGGCCCCACCGCGGCGACGCGGCCGTCGGAGATCAGCAGGTCCCCGGTGCGATCCACCTCATTGCCCGGATCCAGGATCCGAGCGCCTCGAATGAGTAGGTGCTGAGTCATCATCAGGACTCCTTGGCCACCGAGTCGGGTGAGCCGCCCGCCAGCAAATAGAGCAGGGCCATGCGGACGGCAACGCCGCTGGTCACCTGATCGAGGATCACCGAACGGTCTCCGTCGGCCACGTCGGGCTCCATCTCCACGCCCCGGTTGATGGGGCCGGGGTGCATCACCAGGGCGTCGGGCTTGACGCGTTCGAGGCGCCGTTGGTTGATTCCGAAGTACCGCGCGTACTCGCGCGCCGTGGAAAGCAGCGCGTCCCCGCCGAAGCGCTCGAGCTGGACCCGCAAGGCCATGACCACGTCCGCCCCCTCGAGGGCCTCGTCGAGCCCATAGGCCACCTGGGCGCCGAGGCTCTCGAGGTGCGGCTCCAGCATGGTGCGGGGCCCGCAGACCCGCACCCGGGCGCCGAGCTTGGACAGACACAGGATGTTGGAGCGGGCCACCCGGCTGTGGGCGACGTCGCCCACGATCACCACCTCGAGCCGCTGGAACCGCTTGCCCTGCCGGCGCATGGTGAAGGCGTCGAGCAGCGCCTGGGTGGGGTGCTCGTGGGCTCCGTCGCCGGCGTTGATCACCGACGCCCGGATGTGTCGATGGAGAAAGTGCGGCGCGCCCGCGGCGCGGTGACGCATCACCAGGATGTCCGGGTGCATGGCCTGCAGGTTCTGCGCGGTGTCTAGCAGCGTCTCGCCCTTTTTCACGCTGGAGGTGGACGGCGAGATGTTCAGCCCATCGGCCGACAGCCGCTTCTCGGCGATCTCGAAAGAGGCGCGGGTGCGCGTGCTCGGCTCCATGAACAGGTTCACCACGGTCTTGCCCCGCAAGGTGGGGACCTTCTTGATGCGCCGCTCGGAGATCTCGAAAAAGGTCTCGGCCACGTTCAAGATGGTGATGATGTCCTCGGCCGAAAGCTGGGCGATGCCCAACAGGCTGCGGTGTGCAAAGGCCATCTCGGTTCGTTCCTCTTCGGCGCGGCCCCCGCCCCGGAGGTCGGCAGCGGCCACGCCGCGGGTCCGGGCCGGTAGCCCGGACGGGGTTGTCGCTTTGCGTTTTCGGGCCCGCGGTCCGCGTGCCCCAGGGGGCGTGGCGGCCGCTCGCGGCGCAGCGGGCTTAGGGTTCGCGCAAGAATAACTTCGGCATTCGGCCGCCGATCCATCAATTCTGTCTGCGT
>CAYFWA010001020.1:0-2546 GCA_964346625.1 uncultured Myxococcales bacterium | reverse complement strand
TCGTGGACGCGGACTGATTCGATCAGCAACGCGGGTTGACGAGATCGTGGACGCGAGGTGACGAGATCGCGGACGCGGGTTGAACATCGGTCGTATTTGGTCAGGGGGTGTGAAAAAAGTGCAGGCTGGCACGAGTTCCTCCATGCCCCCGGATTTTCAGCCCAAATAAAAAAAAACGAACCAAAGGTGGCTTTACGGTTGCCTTCTATGACATAATTTTCATAGATCGTTACAGTAGACGGCGCGTTCGGACAGCCCGTAAGCCGCCGCTAAGGCGCTGGAATCAGTACCGAGCCAGGAAGCCATCCGACTTTGGAGAACCTGGCCCGTCGTTTGCAATAAGATGAGCAACGTGGTCGGGCGAAGAAAATCGAGAGACCCGACGAGGAAGAAGATGCAACCGTGGATCATCGAAGAGCTCTGGCGCCGAGAGGAAGACGAGCAGCGTCGGCGCGACGAGTACGAACGACGGCAGGAGATCCACATCGACGCTCCCGAAGGTCCGGCGCAACATCCCAAGAATCGGCCGGATCCCGATGAGCAGCCGAAGCGTGGCGTCCTGATCATCGAGCTGTAGCGGCTCGATCGTCGTGACGGAAAACCCTTGGGTGAGATCCCAACGAGGCGGCCACGTGCCGCCTTTTTTAATTCGGGTGAACAAAGAGCGGGCGTGGGCGAATGCGATAGGTAGGTTGAATGCCTACATGTCCAAGTGAAATTTGGATCCCATCCCCACTTCGCAGGAGGAGCCCCTGACCGCTCCCGATTCCGTTTCCCAGGCTGAACGGGTACCGCCGGCTCAAAATGCCTCTCCGCTGGATCTGCTGGTGATCGGCGGGGGACCCTCGGGGTTGGCCTATGCCCTCGGCGCGGCTCGGGCCGCCGCGGTGACCGGCCGCTCCCTGCGTTATGGCGTGCTGGAGGCGGCCCCGCGGCCGGGCGGTTGGGTGCACACCCGTCACGCGGGGCCCTACGCCCTGGAGACCGGCCCCTACGGCTATCTGGACAAGCACCCCGAGTTGGGGAGGATCCAGGAGATCCTGGAGATCGGCGATGATCGGCGGGAGCCCGCCGAGGCGGCGCGCAACCGCTACGTGTTGGCCCGTGGCAAGCTCCGGCGCATGCCACGGGGGCCGCTTTCGTTTTTGTTCAGCCGCATCCTCACGCTGCGGGGCAAGCTGCGGCTGCTGCGCGAGCCCTGGGCCCCGGCGCGACCCGCGGGTGAGGACGAGAGCGTGGCGGCCTTCGCGACGCGGCGATTGGGGCGCCAGGCCGCCGAGGCGCTGGTGGTCCCCATGTTCAACGGGATCTACGCCGGCGATCCCGAGCGCGCCTCGCTGGCCGCCTGTTTTCCGCGGATGGCAGAGCTGGAGCGGGATTATGGGGGCCTTTTCCGCGCCCTGTGGCATCTGCGCAAGAAGGTCAAGCGCTCGGGACAGGGGGTTGGTGCGCCCCGCGGCGTGCTCACCAGCTTCCGGGGCGGGCTGTCCACCCTGGTGGAGGCCTTGCAAGGCTACCATGGTGATCACCTCCAGCTGAACTGCCCCGCCCGCGCCATACAGCGGAACGAAAAGGGCTACGACGTGGTGACCGACGCGGGGCGGCTGCCCGCGCGCCGGGTGGTGCTCGCGGTGCCAGCGCCGGCCGCGGCGGCCCTGCTGGGGCCCCTCGATCCACGTCTGGCCGAGCCCCTGCAGGCGATTCCCTACGCCGGAGTGAGCGTGGTGCACACGGCCTACGAGGCGCAGGCCGCGGCGCGGGTGCCGCCCGGCTTCGGCTATCTCACCCCCCGCACGGCTCGGCGAGCGGTGCTCGGCGCAGTGTTCGTCTCCACCATCTTCCCCGAGCACGCCCCCGCGGGACAGGTCCTGTTGCGAAACGTGCTCGGCGGTGCGCTGCGGCCGGAGCTCCTGGAGCTGGAAGACGAGGAGCTTCTGAGGCGGGTGCGCGGGGAGCATCGCGACCTGCTGGGCGTAAGGGCGCCCCCGGAGTTCACCGACGTGGAGCGCTACCCGGCTGCGCTGCCGCAGTATCGGCTGGGTCATCTGGCGGGGGTGGAGGCGCTGGAGCGGGCGCTCGAGGCCTGGCCAGGGCTCTGGGTCACGGGCAACGCCCTGCGCGGGATCGGGCTGGCCGACTGCCTGGCCAAGAACTTCGCCCGAGGGCTCGATGACCTCGCTGGAGGGCGCGAGGGCCGCGCTCCGTGACCGACGGAGGGGAGATGCGATCGTCGGAGATCGCGGCGCGGGTGGAGGCGCTGCGCGCTCTGCTGGACCCGTGCCAGCTCTGTCCCAGGGCCTGCGGGGCGCGTCGGTTGCACGGTGAGCGAGGGCGCTGCGGGCTCGGGGCGCGGGTGCGGTTGGGGCGGGCCTGTCTACACCGCGGCGAGGAGCCCCCGCTGTCGGGGACGCGAGGCGCCGGGACGCTCTTTTTCGCCGGTTGCAATCTTCGGTGTCGCTACTGTCAAAACCACCAGATCAGCCAGCTCGGGGAGCGCCGCCCGCAATGCGGGGGCCGGGGGGTGGGGTCGGATCGATTGGGCCAGG
>CAYFWA010001019.1:0-2548 GCA_964346625.1 uncultured Myxococcales bacterium | reverse complement strand
CTGCTGGCCCCCGGCGGCCTGCCCGCCGCCATGCCCTTCGGCCTGCCCCTGCGCCCACGGTGAAGGCGGCGAAGGCGGTGAAGGCGGTGAAGGCGGTGAAGGCGGTAGAGACTAGGGCAGCGAACAGGGCCAAGGCCCCCCCTGGCGCCGCCGCCGCGAGCCCTCGGCGCGCGCGGTGATGCGCTTCCGCGATTCGTGAACAAGCGCGTCCGCAGCCAAACCATCGATAACAACCATTGATCATGGATCTACCTCCGATGTTTTTTGAAAAATCGCGTCCAGCGCCGCGGCACCCGCCGTCCCTGCCACAGCACCCGCTGCACCGCGTAGCCGAAGCCGCGCCAGCGGTAGCGGGCCACCCGGCGCTGACCGTGGCCCACCCGCTCCAGCGCCCAGAGCGTCGGGCCCCGGGCGTGGAGCTGCTCGAAGCGACCCGCCAGCCGGGTGCCCCGCCACAGGGGCACGCAGCGATCCCCCACCACCGTATAGACGTGGGGGCGATTTTCCACCACCGGGTCGTAGCGGGCGCGCTTGCGCAGGGCGATCACCAGATCGGGCCGGCGATCGCCGTTGACGTCGGTGACCCACAGCCCCCAGGCGCCCGTCAGCGCGCCGCAGGCCAGCGGCCGGGTCTGGCCCGACGGGAGCCGCCGCCGCAGCCGCCGCCGCCCGTCGGGCAGCCTCAAAAGCTGCACCCGGTGGCCGGCGCTGCCCAGCCGCCGCTGCACCAGCACCCGCGCGGCGCCCGCTGCCGGCCGGGGGCGCTCCCGCGCGGCGCCCGCTGCCGGCCGGGGCCGCTCCCGCGCGGCGCCCGCTGCCGGCTGGGGCCGCTCCCGCGCCGCCCCGGTTGCAGACCGGGGGCGGTCCCGGTGCCGCGTCCGCGCGGCCTCGGCCCGGTCCGTTTTTGCCGCCGGACGGGGGCGGCTCCGGGGCCGCGTGCGCGCGGCCCCGGCCATCGCGGAGTCGGCCATTGCGGCCGCAGGCTTCGCGGCCGCGACCCTCCAGCCGTCCGGGGTGCCGAGACGTCCAGTGGCGCCCAGCGCGGCGCCCAGCGTCAGGCACCCCAGGGCGCAAGCGAGCATCCACGGAACGCTCCACCCGGCACGACGCTCCGCGGTTGGCCGGGGCGCCAGCGCGCTCCGGCCCTCCCCGGAAGCGTCGTCGGGCTCCTCGAGCGGCGTGGGGGCTCGCGCAAGAACAACTTCGGCATTCGTGCGCCGATCCATCAATTCTGTCTGCGTCGCTCGTCGGTTGAATACGTCAATGTATTCGCACTCCTCTCTTCTTGACAGAATTGCGCATCGGCGTCCTCGGTGCTTTGAGCTCATTTTTGCGCGAGCCCCAGGGGCCGGATCCGGAGGTGGCTGCCGGGCTGGGCCAAAGGCGCGCAACATGCCCCATTCTACCACCGGAGACGGAGACTGCCTTCCCTTCACCGACACGGTGACATGCCGTTTTTCCAACGAGTTTCCAGCGAGGCGTTCATCCGATTTGGGCCGCCCCTCACGCGGACGGCGCCTCGTCACGAAGAGCGCCACCCGGCTGACAGCGGGTTTTCCCACCGCAGCCCACCAAAGCGCGAGAAGTCCTGGTCGTTGGAGCAAAGGGTGCACTGGTGCTCGATGGCCAGGGCGGCCAGGTGGGCGTCGGTGGTGAGCCCGCCGGCGATGCCCAGCTCGCGAAGCAGGCGCTCCAGGATGTCCAGGTGCCGGGGTCCGGGGTTGAGGATGGACACGTCGGGGTGCTCTTAAGATGTTTTGTCTGTAGCCAAGGGGCAAATGGCCCCTTGCTGAGCGTTTTGCGTCGCCGCTTGCGCCGCCGCGCGCGCATGCGCCGCACACCCTGTTGCGTCCCGGCGGGCTTCGATACATTCTGACTCGAGTTTCGCCCTTGGCGTCTGCTGCGAACGGCCGAAATCGCGCCTGGCTGCGTTGCTCCGGCGATTTCTGTCTCGACGTACCCCAAGTACGCCTTCGACAGCAATCTTGTCGCGCCTTGCCAGGCACGATTTCTGCTCGTTCTCGCGACGCAAGAAGGGCGAAACTCGAGTCTGAGGATACTGGTTTCATGGGCCGCGCGCGCGGCGGCGCTTGGGGCTCCCGAATCACGGGCCATCCAATCATCGGCGCACTGGTGACGACGGCATGCGGATCACCACCCGGGACGGACGGACCTACGACACGGATCGCGATCTGAGCGCGGCGGAGCGGCACGTGCTGCAGAAGATCATGAACTGGCGGGACCTGGCCACCAGCCTCGACCAGTTTCGCGACGCGCGGGACCGGGCCCTGGCCGCGGGGTGGGACGGCGCGGGACCGGTTCGGCCGGGGGCCGCCTTGCAAAAGCTCATCGCCCACTGCGAGGCCCAGCTCCGCGAGCGGCTGGGGCGGGGGCGCTGATCCGCCCCGGAGCCCTGACGGTTTTTCAGCGGCTGGGCGCGGGAGCTGATCCTTGCCGGAGCCCGGCCGGTATTTCCGCGGCTGGGGCGGGGGCGCTGATCCTTGCCGGAGCCCGGCCGGTATTTCCGCGGCTGGGGCGGGGGCGCTGA
>CAYFWA010001018.1:0-2555 GCA_964346625.1 uncultured Myxococcales bacterium | reverse complement strand
TCCGCGGTCTCCTCCGCGGTCTCCTCCGCGGTCTCCTCCGCGGTCTCCTCCGCGGCCTCCTCCGCGGCCTCCTCCGCGGTCTTCTCCGCGGCCCCGCTCGCCGTCGCCCCAGCCGAGGCCGCCGGCTCTTCCGCGGACTCAAGCGCAGTAGGTCCGGCCGCCGCGCGCGGCCCCTCGCTTTCGTCCCGGTCCTGCGCCCTCTCCGTACGATGGCCCTCGGCTCGGCGCCCGTCGTCGCGCTTCGGATAGAGCTGCTGCATGAAGCTGGCCAGCTCCAGGGTCCGGTCCGCCGCGCCGCCGCTGTCGCGCAGGGCGGCGAGGGCCGCCCGCGCCGAGTCGAAGCGATCCGCGGGGCGGGGCGCGAGCAGGGTTCGGATGACGTCATTGAGCTTGGGCGAGATGGCCGCGTTGCGCGTAGCCGGGTCGGGCAGGCTGGCCCGGGCCACCTCCAGGATGAGCCCGTCCCCGTCGGCGGACCGGAGCTCGTAGCGCCGCTTTCCGGTGACCAGCTCGTAGAGCAGCAGCCCGGCGGCGAACAGATCGGAGCGGCGATCCACGGGCTCCCCCTCCACCTGCTCGGGGGACATGTAGGGCAGCTTGCCCCGGATCACCTCCGACGACGTGTCGTGACCCGCCGTGGCCGAGATCGCCTTGGCGATGCCGAAGTCGGTGATCTTCACCTCTCCGGCGTAGGAGATCAGCACGTTGTGGGGGCTCAGATCCCGATGCACGATGCCCAGGGGCCGACCGGCCTCGTCGCACAGCTCGTGCGCCGCCATCAGCCCCTTGAGCACCTCCACGGCGATGTGCAGGCCCAGGTCCAGCGACAGCCGCAGTCCTTGCCGCTGCGCCCGGTTGAGCACCCGGCGCAGGTCCCGGCCGTGGATGCGCTCCATGGCGATGTAGTAGCGCCCAGCCACCTCGTCGAAGTCGTGGATCTGGACGATGTTGGCGTGCTGAAGCTGAGCGGCCAGCCGCGCCTCGTTGATGAACAGGTGCACGAACTCCGGATCCCGGGTAAAGCGGGGCAGGATCCGCTTGATCGCCACCGCCTTGACGAAGCCCTCCGCGCCGTAGCGGCGCCCGGCGTGGACCTCGGCCATCCCTCCCCTGGCGATCCGATCCAGCAATTCGTACTGACCGAACTTCATCGAGGCGTCCCGTCCGTCCAGCGTTCCGTCCGTCCAGCGTTCCGTCCGTCTAGCGTCCCGTCCGTCCAGCGTCCCGTCCGTCTAGCGTCCCGTCCGTCTACTCTCGCCTCGGTATCGACTCCCGAGCCCGGTATCGACTCATCCGGATGGGCGGAGGCAGCTCCGAGGCCAGGACACTCCCCGAGTCTTTCGCGCACGACCGAGCCGCCCTGCCGGATTTCCGTCCTCGCGGATCCAACCGGGGGAGCCCGGCGCGCACCTTGGCCCAACCGGCAGATTTTGTTGCGCCCGCCACCGGGTTGTCAAGGTGAAGGCAGCAGGCAATGGCCGAGTTGACGCGGCGCGTGGGCGGAGTCTATGATTCCCGCATGGGACTTCGAGCACTTAGGGCTCGCGCAAGAATAGCTTCGGGATTCGCGCGCCGATCCATCAATTCTGTCTGCGTCGCTCGTCGGTTGAATACGTCCATGTATTTGCCCTCCTCGCTCCTTGACAGAATTGTCGACAGAATTGCGCCTCGGCGCCCTCGGTCCTTCGAAGATATTCTTGCGCGAGCCCTTACCGCGAGAGCCGCGGTGGCGGTGACCGGGGCGGTGACGGCAACGAAGACGATGGCGGCCATGGTGGCGGTGATCGGGTTGGTGGTTGGGGTTGGGGTCGGCTTCGGCGGCGCGGGCTGCGGGGACGTGGACATCCGGCAGGGGCCGGCCGCGGGCTACGACTACTGCGAGGACATCTCCGGCCGGTTCCACTTCCAGGTGCGCATCCCGCCGTGGCGCTACACCAAGGAGTACCGCTGCTCGAGCTGGGACAACGGGCAGTGCGTGGGAAGCTGGACGGCCACCGGCCGCTACGTGTTCGTGGTCTCCGACGTACCCTTCGTCAACTTCGACTCCGAGATCATCACGAGCCTGGACGTGGAGATCGTCTCGGGGGTGACCATGACCCTGGCGCAGCAGCTCATCACCGAGGAGGGCATCGTCTCGGCAGAGCAGGGGGGCAACGCCACCTTCTTCGGGGATTCGGCCGACTATCCCCGCGCCATCGAGGCCACCGAGCAGGGGCAGCTTCCGGGCCACGAGGTGCTCTGGCGGCAAAAGCGCGACTTCCAGGACAGCACCTACAACTGGTACCGCCGCGACGTGTTCCTGGAGGGCGCCGGGGGCAGCCGCTATCACCTGCGGTTATTCTCCATCGAGCGACTGGACCGCCCCGAGTTCGAGCTGCTCATCGAGTCCTTCCGCGAGGGCACCGCCGAGCAGGACGCCCCCGAGTGCGAGTGCCGCGACGAGCACGACCCGAACAACATCCAGGAGTGTTGAGAACCGCCATGCCCGTGACCTTAGGCCCCGATCACGAATTATCTGATCGTTCAGGGCGCCGATCCATCCCGGCTGGCTGCGT
>CAYFWA010001017.1:0-2558 GCA_964346625.1 uncultured Myxococcales bacterium | reverse complement strand
GGGCGCCTCGACGCCCTGACTTGCAGACCTTATTTTGACCCGCTCCCTAAGTCCCCCGCTACCCTCCCAGGGCGGGGCAATGTGCCCCGCTCGGGAAATATCGCCCCAACTCACCCCGCTCGGGAAATATCGCCCCCACTCACCCCGCTCGGGAAATATCGCCCCCACTCGCCCCGACCCATCAGTCGTCCCGCCAGCAGATCGGTGACTTGGCGTTTTTGCTGTACTCCAGCAGCTTCCGATACAGGGTCTTGCGGTCCAGCCCCAGGATGCGCGCCGCCTCGGTTCGGTTACCTTCGGTGGCGGCGAGCACCCGCAGGATGTACTGGCGCTCCACCTCGGCCATGGTTCGCAGGGGCTGTCCGTTGACGCGGGGCCTTCCACTTTCGTTGTTCATGCTCCACCTCCGACGGCGAGATGCACCGGGGGCACCCCGGAGGCACCCCGGAGCCGCACCCTCCGACCGTTCCCTGGCCGCGCCCTTTCACCAAAGACCGCTTGCAAGCCGTGGGCCAATCAGACGCATCCGCGCCCCACGAGCGCGATGGACCGCCTCATAGGTCTTGGGCCGCAAGCACGACGGACAGTGCCGCGGGCCCCGAGCCGCGAGCCCGGTGGACACGCCGCGGGCCGCGAGCGCTGCGGAGCCGTATCGCTCCTCATTCAGAGCGGCCGGTCTTCGCGTCCGCCGGATCGATCCCGTAGTAGCTGAGCTTGCGATAAAGGGTCTTGCGATCGAAGCCGAGGATCTTCGCGGCCACGGTACGATGACCGTTCACCGCGGCGAGCACGCGCTTGATGTAGCGGCGCTCGACCTCCTTCATGGGCAACAGCTCCCCCGGCTCCTCCGCCGCCACGTAGACCGCTCGGGTGCGCTGCTGCCCGATCCGTTGCGGCAGATCGTCCACCGTGATCTCGTGGCCCTGGGCCAGGGCCACGGCGCGCTCGATGCAGTTGCGCAGCTCCCGCACGTTGCCGGGCCAGGCGTAGCCGAGGAGCCGCTCCGAGGCCTCGCCAGACAGCGCCACCGTAGGCCGCCCGGCTCGGGCGGCGAACTGGCGCAAAAAGTGCTGGGCCAGCAGCAGCACGTCACCGCCGCGCTCCCGCAGCGGCGGCAAGCGGATGTGCACCACGTTGATGCGGTAATAGAGGTCCTCACGGAATTGGCCCTGGGCCACCGCGGCCTCGAGATCGACGTTGGTGGCCGCCACGAACCGCGTGTCGAAACCCACCTCCTGGGTGCCCCCCACCGGGCGCACCGCGCGCTCCTCGAGGGCGCGCAGGAGCTTCGGCTGCAGGGGGAGCGGGAGCTCCCCGAGCTCGTCGAGCAAGAAGGTGCCCTGATCCGCCTGGGAAAGCAGCCCGGGCTTGGAGGTCTTCGCGTCGGTGAAGGCGCCCCGCTTGTAGCCGAACAGCTCGCTCTCGAGCAGGGTCTCGGGCATGGCCGCACAGCTCACTGCCATAAAGGGCCCCCCCGCCCGGGGGCTGCGCTGGTGCAGCGCCCGCGCCACCAGCTCCTTGCCGGTGCCGCTCTCGCCGGTGACCAGCACCGAGGCGTCCGAGCGCGCCACCCGATCCACCAGGGCGAAGATGCGCTGCATGGGGGGGCTGTCGCCGAGGATCTGCTCGAAGCGCGCCGGAGCCTCGCGTTGGTCTCGCAGGCGCTCCACCTCCCGGCGCAGCGCCCGGTGCTGCAACGCGCGGTTGATGGTGATGGTGAGCACGTCGAGCTCCACCGGACGGGGAATGAAATCGGCGGCCCCGGCCCGGATGGCCTGCACGGCGAGATCCATGGAGTCCACGGCCGCGCTCACCACCACGGGCAGGTGGGGCCGGTGGGCGCTCACCCACTGGCAGAGGCCGCTCCCGTCGCTCCCCTCGCTCCCCTCGCTCCCCTCGCTCCCCTCGCTCCCGTCGCTCCCGTCGCTCCCCTCGCTCCCGTCGCTCCCGTCGCTCCCGTCGCTCCCGTCGCTCCCCTCGCTCCCCTCGCTCCCCTCGCCCCGACGGACGTCCGCCACCACGACGTCGAAGTCCTCCTGCTCGAGGGCCCTGATGGCCGCCTCGGCGCTGTCGCAGGTGGTGACCTGGTAGTCGTGGGCCCGGAGCTGCCTCGCGAGGCGCTCCCGGCACTCGGGGTCGTCGTCAGTGAACAAAACGTGGCGCGTCATGATCAACCCTCTCGAGCATCCGCACCCTCGCGATCCGACCCCTCCGACCCGACCGGTACCGACCCGGCGCGCCTCCCGTGGAGCCGGGGTCGCGCGCCAGTCCGGGGCGCAACCAAGCGGCGGGCGGATTACAGCCAGGTACTGAAAAAATACCCGGCTCCCCGACGATTGTCGACCGATCTAGAAATCGAGCGAAGCGCGACCGCCCGGGCCGCATCGCCGCTGCCGAGAACGGCACGCTGCTTCTCGACGAGATCGGGGATCTGCCGCTGCCCTTGCAGGTCAAGCTCCTGCGCTTCTTAGGGCTCGCGCAAGAATAAGTTCGACGCACCGAGAGCGCCGAGGCGCAATTCTGTCAAGAAGCGAGGAGGGCGAATACATTGACGTATT
>CAYFWA010001016.1:0-2561 GCA_964346625.1 uncultured Myxococcales bacterium | reverse complement strand
CGGCTCGTAACCCCGTTTCTCTCGAAAAACGGGTCGTTATCGTGGTGAGAGATCCGGATATAGCCCGAAAAAGTTGGGGGCCCGGCTCGGTGAGCGATCCTGGCAGCGAGCCGCTTCCCCTTGAACGGATCCCGAACTTGTGAACAATCGATCCCATGGATGAATGCGCTGTAACCGTTCAGGGGTCTCGTAGGACCCAGAAGGCGATAAACGGCAAAGAGGCACCTTTCCCTGCAGCGGCGCGGAGCGCGATGATTGGGGGTGAGCCCCGAAAAACCGCGCTTTTTCGGGGCGAGGGGGGATGGGACATCCCCCCTGAACATCTACAATGCGCTTGCCCGACGCGTGGGCCCGTGGCCCTCGCTACAGTCCTGATGTCGAGCCTGCTGCTCTTCGCGGCCATCGGGGGCGGACCGGAGCGGGCCGCCGCGAGCCCGGCCGCGCGCTCGGTGCCCCGGCGAGCGGCCTCCCACCGGGCGGTCCCGCCGCGGCGGGGGACGCCACCACGACGTGCAGCGGATCCGGCCAAGCCCGGGGGCAAGGCCGCGGCCCTGCCGCTGTTCGAGGAGGGGATCAAGCTGTTCGATGGGGGCTACTACCACCGGGCCATCCAGAAGTTCCAGCGGGCCTACTTCCACTTCCCCAGCCCCAAGATCCACACCCGGATCGCGCTTTGCTACAAGTGGCTGCGCAATCACCTCGAGGCCATCGAGCACTACGAGAAGTACCTGAAGGCCACCGAGCCCGAGACGCCGGAGGCGGCCAAGCAGATGCCTGCGGCGCGCAAACGTTTGCGGGAGGCGGTGCAAAAGACCCTGGAGCAGCTCTTGCGGACCATCAGCCAGCTCAAGCTCCACGTGACTGCGCCGCGCGGCGCCGCGCTCCGGCTCAACGGCCAGCGGCGGGGGCGGGCTCCCCTGAACCGGGTGTTCCGCTTCAACCCCGGCACCGTGGTGGTAGCGGTGACTGCCAAAGACCACCGCTCCTTTCGCCAGGAGCTCACGCTGGTGGCCGGGCAGACCGTGTCGTTGAGCATCGAGCTCCACCGGCTCAAGCCCGACAACCGCGGCGGGGGCGCCGCCGCGGACGACCTGTGAGGGGCACGCGATGAGGAACGTGATGGTTGGAAAACGTCCGCAAGGTCCTTTCCCGTGGCGGTTCGGCAGGCGTTCGCCGCTGGCCTGGGGGCGGGCGCGTTGGGCGCTGGTGGTCTGGGGGCTGGTGGCAGGCGTGCTGGTGGCAGGCGTGCTGGCCGGTGGCGCGCTGGCCGGTGGCGCGCTGGCCGGCTGCGCCCAGACCGGGCGCCAGCCGGAACCGGACGCGGGGCCGGACGCGGGGCCGGACGCCGCCACCACCTGGTGCGGGGACGGCGTGGTGGACGCCGCCGCCGGGGAGAGCTGCGACGACGGCAACCTGCTCGACGGCGACGGGTGCGGCCCCCAGTGCCAGGTGGAGCAGGGCTGGCAGTGCAGCGGCGAGCCCAGCCTCTGCGAGAGCCTGTGCGGCAACCAGGTGCTCGACCTACAAGAGGGCGAACAGTGCGAGGGCGACGACCTGGCCGGCCAGAGCTGCGCCACGGTCCCTGGCGGCTATACCGGCGGCACCCTGGCGTGCACGGCGGGGTGCCGCTTCGACACCACCGGCTGCGTGCTGCCCGGCTGCGGCAACGGCGTGGTGGACGACGGCGAGGATTGCGACGACGGCAACAGCGACAACGACGACGCCTGCCTCAACAACTGCAAGGCCAACACCTGCGGAGACGGGTACCTGTACGCCGGACACGAGGAGTGCGACGACGGCAACGCCTCCAACGGCGATGGCTGTTTGGACACCTGCCAGGAGGCGCGCTGCGGGGACGGGTACCTGTACGCCGGACACGAGGAGTGCGACGACGGCAACACC
The DNA here is from genome assembly GCA_964346625.1 of uncultured Myxococcales bacterium. Classification (GTDB taxonomy): domain Bacteria; phylum Myxococcota_A; class Polyangia; order HGW-17; family JAJRWW01; genus CAYFWA01. The sequence continues at coordinate 659 of CAYFWA010001016.1, read as the reverse complement.
GCCAGCGGAGACGGGTGCAGCACGGCGTGCGTCATCGAGTACTGTGGGGACGGGGTGGTCCAGGCCAACCTGGGCGAGGAGTGCGAAGGGGGCACCCAGATCTGCACGACCTCCTGCGACACCACGGGGGAGCAGACCTGTCAGCCCAACTGCGCCTGGTCCTCCTGCGTCCCCCCCGCGGAGACCTGCAACGCAGAGGACGACGACTGCAACGGAGAGATCGACGATCCGACCTGCTTCGACGTGGTCTACCGCTTCTACAACTCCACCACCGGCGATCACATGTGGAAGGTCAACTCCACCAGCGCCGATCCGGGCTACGCGCCCGAGACCTTCCACTACTTCCACGTGTACTCCACGCAGGTGCCAGGGACCTACCCGGTCTACCAGCGCTACCAGGCGGCCAGCGGCGACCACCTGCTCACCAGCGACCCCACCGAGGGCGACGCGGTGGGCTACACCGGCGCCGAGATCATCGGCTACATGGCCCCCGACCCCGCGTGGCCCGCCGCCGGAATGACCTCCTCGGCGGGCTGCCGGTACTACAACTCCCAAAGCGGCGACCACCTGCACCACATCGAGCTCGCCCCCGGCGACGTCCCGGCCAACTACAGCCTCGAGCACTGCGGCCTCCACTGGTGGGGCTTTCACTGATCCCA
>CAYFWA010001015.1:0-2567 GCA_964346625.1 uncultured Myxococcales bacterium | reverse complement strand
GGGCCGCCCCGCGGCCAATGGCCTGACTGGCGGCCTGCCCGGTGACCACCAGCAGCGGGACCCCGTCGGCGAAGGCCACCGAGACCCCCGTGAGCAAATTGGTGGCACCGGGACCCGAGGTCCCCAGGCATACGGCAAGTCGCCGCTGCACCCGGGCGTACCCATCGGCCATGAAGGCGGCGCCCTCCTCGTGCTTGGGCACCACCAGCGTAAGCTGTGGCTGCTGCTCGATGGCCTCGCAGAGAGGATGGATCAACCCCCCCGGGATGCCGAACACCACCTGCGCCCCCTCCGCGAGCAGATACTGCAAAAACACATCGATCATGCGCGTGGGGCGGGCTTCTCTGGTTCCGGTTGCCGCGGACATGGGGGACGACCTATCGCGACATCGGGGGACGGATGGTGACCACCCGCTGGAGGATTTGATCCAGGCTCTGGTCGGCCGAGGACCGCGCGGGCGAGGCGCCGGTGGTCAACGGCAGGTGCAGCCAGAAAGTAGTGCCCACCTGTGGTCTGGACATCACCTCGAGCCGACCGTCGATGGTGTCGAGCATCCGGACGACGATGGACAGCCCGACCCCGTGGCTCTCCCCAATGAGCGGAGAAGAGTCTGGGGCGTCGCCTTGGAAGATCCCCTCCAACCGCGCTGAGCCGATCCCGCGTCCGGTGTCCGAGACCTTGACGCAGAGCTTTCCGGGAGTCCCGTCCAGCTCCACTACGATGGAGCCCCGCTCGGTGTACTTGGCCGCGTTGGTGAGCAGGTTGTCCAGAATGCGATCGAACACCACCGCGGCGCAGCGAAACTGCTCGGGGACCTCACGAGTCTGAAATACGCTGACGCGAATATCGCGCCCCATCACCAGCGCCTTGAGCTGCCGCCGCAACCGCCGGACGAGCTTGTCGGTCTCCACCACCTGGAGTTGGTGCTCCCTGCTCGGGGACGCCCGCGAGGAGGCGAAGTCCATCAGCTCCCCCAACAGATCGTCGAGCTTGACGATCCCCTCCTCGACCAGATCCACCTGCTCCAGGGCGGTCTGTGGGGTCGCCCCGCGTTCGAGCTGTTGCGCCATCAAGGCCGCCGCCCCGCGGATGATGGTCATCGGATTCTTCATGTCATGAGAGAAGCTCATGAGCGCGTTTTGATCCTGCTCACGGAGCTCTTCGATGCGCGCGGCGACGCTTTCCAGGGCGTGGGTGCGTTCAGCGGTCTGCTTCTCCACCAGATCCAGCCACCGTTGCTGCCGGTGATGCAGCGCCAGCAGCTCCGTCCGGGCCTGCAGGTGCTCCTCCACCAACACCTGAATGTCTTGTTGATTGTCATCGTTGAAACGCTGGTTCGCCCGCATGGAGCTGCGCATGGACAGCAGCAGCCCCGCGGCGAAGCCCAACAAGGGAATCGCCCCGATCCCCAGCAGCGCCAGGCCGGCCGCGGAACCCGCAGACGCCGTCAGCCCGGCGCTCAGCCCACCGCCGGCGAGCAATCCCGCCAGGGGAGCGCGCCAACGCAGGGGCTCACGCCAGCGGACCTGGTACTCGCAGCAATCATCCCCCCAGGCGAGACACCGGCTCTCCGTGACGACGGCGGGCGGGAGCTTCCAGAACGTGGTGGGCGCCGACCGCCACTGCGCCTGTCGCGACAGGCACATCAGACGGCTCTCGGGCTTGCTGGAGTGATAGCGGAGCGCCACTGCGTGCCTGTCGCGACAGGCACATCAGACGGCTCTCGGGCTTGCTGGAGTGATAGCGGAGCGCCACTGCGTGCGGATGGGGTCCCGGCGACACCTCGAAGTGGCTGATGGTCGAAACCAGGCGCATGGTGCGGGACATGATCTGGAAGGCCTGCCGCAGCGAAACCGCGCGAAACACCAGATTCATGGGGAAATAGCGGCGCTTCATCTGGTAGGCGCACGCGCGCTGGAACCCCTCGTCCGAGCCCAGCCACTCCCGCGCCTCGTGCAGGATCCCCTCGAACTGCTCGTGGGTGAGCCACCCCAGGTCTTGCTGCAGTGCCACGCACGCCACCCCCGCCCGATCCGCGAGTCGGCTCAGCGCCTCAGGGGGGTGTTCCTCCTGCAGGCATCGTATGAGCGGTGCGAGCAACCGGAGGTTGAGCTCCCCGCGGACCGGGAGGGCCATCTCCCCCTGAGGGGATGGGCCCTCGTCTCCTTGCCCCCCTACCGCGTCGGGCAAGCGCGACACGCCGTCCGCGGCGAGCGCCCCACCGGGAAAGGGAATCACCTTCGAGGCGGTGAGCTCAGCTTCGTCCACCGGTGGCACCGACTCGGCGGGCGATGCCGAGTCGTCTGCGGATGTTTCAGAAAGGGGCGAATCTAGGTGATTCCCGGATGGGCTCAAGCGAGAATTCTGTTGTTGTGACGACATGGCGTCTCGCGGTGCCTGCAGGCCGGTGCGCTTGGTGATAACGTTTCAAAACACTCCCACGGCTGTATTGTATCATCATCGTACACTGGTGTTTGTGATCTCGATTACGGACTGACGTTTCTCCGCGAATTCGAATCCCCTCCCCGTATCTGGGATCTTGATGCACACCCCCTCCGCGGAGCCCC
>CAYFWA010001014.1:0-2569 GCA_964346625.1 uncultured Myxococcales bacterium | reverse complement strand
GGTCAGGGAGAAGTCCTGCCAGATCTGCGCAGAATTTGCTCGGTAAGGGACTAAGTGCTAAGGAGGTGGTGACCCGCCTGCCAACGCGGTTCATCGGAGCCGCAATTTCACTGAGATGGCAACCCTCCTGTTACCGCAGCTCCGTGGCGACGCGGCGCTGGCGCTTGAGCAGGCGCTTGACCCTGGCGCGTTCCTTGGCCAGAAGCTTGCGGGCGGATCGGGTGGCCTTCTCGGCACGGGTCTTTTCTCGCTCGGCGCGGTCTTTCGCACGCTCGGCGCGGAGCTTTTCGTGGCGGGCCTTGCGCAGCGCGGCCTGGAGCTGCTTGTAGCTCATGGTCAGGTCTTGTTCGGCCTTGCGGAGCTTTTTCGTCCCCTTTTTGACCGCGGCCTTGGCCTGGGTGGCCTCCTTCTCGGCTTTCTGCTTCTCCCGCTCCTTGGCCCGGATAAGCGCGAGCTGATCCTTGACGCGCTTCTCCGCGGACCGGGCGCGCTGTTCCTCCTGGCGTGCGCGCTTCTCCTCGTTGCGCGCGCGCTGCTTCTCCTGCTCGGCGATCCGCGCCTGCTCCCGGGCCCGCTGCTCGGCGCTGCGCACCCAGACGAGGGCAGCCAGGGCAGCGAGGGCGAGCAGCGCCAGGGTGACGATGGTGGCCACCACGGCGAGGCGCTTGCGTCGCACCGCCCGGGTGGCCAGGGCCACGCTGGACTCCATGAACTTCTTGTCCCGCTCGGGCAGGGGACCGGTGTACCGCCGGTACCAGTGCCGCGCCTCCTCTAGCGGCTCCCCTCGCCAGAGCAGATCCTGGGGGCGGTCCCGCTTGTCCCATTGCCGGGCGGCGGCGCGGAGTTGCTCGAGGTGCGCGGCGTCCTCCTGGCCTTCGTCCAGCCACCGCCTCAGCACTGGCCAGCTCGTGATGAGCGACTCGTGCACGATTTCCACGGCGACCACGCCCCCACCTTCGTCTTGGGCGCCTGCCTGGGCACCGGCCTGGGTGAGGAGCAGGCGCGCGTGCACCAGGTGATCCACTACCCGTCGGACCTCCTCGGGCTCGGGTGAAAGCTGCTCCAGCTCCTGCACGTCCACGATGGCCCGCGTCCCGTCCGCGGTGACCAGCGCCTGGAAGACCGCGCGCACGAGGGGCTGCGCATCCGAGGGGAAGGAGGCCAGCACCTCGTTGGCGTGCGAGGCCAGGGTTCCGGCGATGCCGCCCATGGCCTCATAGCCCGACTGGGTGATCAGCCGCTTGCTCCGGTCTCGAGACTCCCAGAGCTTCGAGGCGGCGAACTGCAGAAGCGGCAGGGCGCCAGGCGTCTCGGCCAGGGCGTCGAGCATCTGCTCCACCATGTCTGAGTTCTCGAAGCCGAAGCCCACCTGCTCCACAGGCTGGGTCAGTGCCTCGCGTAGCCCGGCGCGATCGGGCGGCTGCAGAAACACCAGGCCCCGGGTGAGCTCGTCCAAAAAATCCCGGTCCTCGGCCACCCGGTCCAAAAAGTCCGAACGCATGGACACCACCACCCGCAGGGGCGCGGCCACGTCGTCGGCCATGCCCGCCAGGCAGGCGGTAAAGGCCCGCCGAGCCGCCTCGTCGGACTCCAGGGTGTACAGCTCCTCGAACTGGTCCACGAACAGCAGCACCTGGCCCCGCTTCTGCCGGGCGCGGCGCCGCAGCAGGGCGCCCAGATACCCCGGCTCCTCGGCGAGCCGCGCGAGCAGCGCCTCGTGCTCGTCCAGGCCCGCGTCCGCGTCGGTCTGCGAGCTCTGCGTCAACGGCTGCAGCAGCGAGGCCAACGCGGACAGGGGATGTCGCCCGGGACGCAGCGTGAGCACCTCCCAGCGCTCCCCCGAAGCCTTGAGCGCCGGCACCACCCCCGCGCGCACGAAGGACGACTTGCCCACCCCGGAGGGCCCCACCACCGCGGTGAGGGGCTGCTCCCGGATCCGCGCCACCGCCTGCGTGATCTCGCGCGAGCGGCCGAAGAAGCGGCCCGCGTCCGCTTCCTGGAAGGCCGTCAGCCCGGGGTAAGGACTCTCATCCTCGGCGAGCGTGCGGCCGAAACGGCCGGGTAAAAGAGGCTCCAGCGCCTCCAGCAGCTCCCGCGCGCTCCCGTACCGGCTCTCCTGCCGCTTCTCCAGGCACCGGTCGATGATCGTCTCCAGCTCGGACGATAGATCCGGAACCTCCTCGGCCACCCGCGGCATGGGCTCGTCCAGATCCCCCGCGTTGAGCGCGAGCTGGGTCATGGTCTGCCCCTCGAGGGGGTGACGCCCAGCCACCATCTCGTAGAACATCACTCCCACGGCCCACAGGTCCGTGCGGTGATCCACTCCGCCCATGCCCCACTGCTCCGGCGCCATGTAGGGCAGCGTCCCCACCACCGCCCCCTCCCGGGTCTTGTGCATAAGCTCGGCGCCGGTGTCCACCGCCTTGCCCTGCCCAGGCATCGTGGATGGGTCTTTGGTGCGGCCTGGCTTTTCCCCCTCCTTTGCCTCCTTTGCCTCCCCCTCCTTTGCCTCCCCTGAGCGCAATATTAGCGGGTTGGTTGATGGGGCTAGTGTCTTGGCTGGCGACTT
>CAYFWA010001013.1:0-2569 GCA_964346625.1 uncultured Myxococcales bacterium | reverse complement strand
TCAACATTTCATAAGTGCAGTACAAATCCCGTTGAGAAATTCGGACAGAACCCGAAATCGCGCCTGGCTGCGTTGCTCCGGCGATTTCTGTCTCGACGTACCGCAAGTACGCCTTCGACAGAAATCTTGTCGCGCCTTGCCAGGCACGATTTCTGCTCGTTCTCGCGACGAAAGAAGGGCGAAACTCGAGTCAAAGGTCAGAGGGGCTTCATGGACTTGCAGATGCGCGCGTAGCGCTCCTTGTCTCCGTCCTTTAGCAGCTGTACCTCGCAGCGCGCCGAGCCCTTCTTCAGCGGCACCACCACGTACACGTACTTGAGCCACATGGGCTCGCCCCCGTCCGCTCTCGGGAACTTCGTGTTCCGGAGCACGTAGATGCCTCCGGAGTCCAGCCGGTCCTTTTCCAGGATCTTGGAATCGGCGAACCGCTTCACCGCTTCGGCCGGGGTCTTGGGCGCCGGGCGATCGTTGCGGCGCAAGAAGACCGCCTCGCGGCCGCCACGCACCAGGTACTGCGAGCCGCGCTTCGCCACCTCCCAGTCTCCGGGCGCCTCGATGGAGACGCCCACGGCCTTGACCTCGAAGGTCTTGGTCGCCGCCTCCCCGCCGGACTTCCCGTCGCCCCCGCTCTTTTTGCCGCAACCCGCGATCGCCAGCCCGAAAGACAGCAGCAGCAGCCAGCCTGGATTGACCTTGGCTCGAGTGGACATGATCGCCTCCTGTTTACTCGGTGACATCGATCCAACGTGACGACAGGCTATCGGAGCACAGGCGGAGGGCTGACAGGCGGTACGCTACCGCCCGCGGCTCCCGCGGCTCCCATGGCTCCCGCGGCTCCAGAGCACCGCGTCGAGCGCCGCCAGATCCACGGGCTTGTCGAGCTGGGCGTCGAAGCCGGCCTCCCGCGAGCGCGCCCGCTCCTCGGGGCCGCTGTAGCCGGTGACGGCCACCAGGCAGACCTCCGCGCCGCCGGGATCGTCGCGCACCCGCCGGGCCAGCTCGTAGCCGTCCATGTCCGGGAGCCCGATGTCGCACAGCACCACGTCCGCGCCCTGCCCCCGCAGCAGCGCCAGGGCCTCCGCCCCGCGCGGTGCCACCGAGACCCGGTGGCCGTCCAGCTCCAGGATCTCCTGCAGCGAGATCGCCACGTCCTCCTCGTCCTCCACCAGGAGAATGCGAACGGCCGGTGGGGGCGCCCCGCCGTCTTCTTCTGCCGGGGGTGGCGCCGCGTCCGAAGGGGCGCCGCCCCCTGGGGTCGGCGGCGCCTCACTGCTCGTGACCGCCGGCTCCCGGGCTTGCGCGGCCCTCCCCCTGCCCGCTGGGCCCTCCGGCGTGCCATCCAGGGCTGAACCGAGGGTCAACGTGGTCTGGGTCTGGCAGCCCGTTCCAGGGTAGGCACCCGCCTGACCCGAAGCCGCCCCGGCCCGGGGCAACCGCACCTCGAGCTCGGCGCCGGTCCCTGCCCCCTCGCTGCGGGCCCGCAGCGTGCCGCCGTGCAGCTCCACCAGCCCCCGGGAAAGCGGCAGGCCGAGGCCGAGCCCCACGGCGTGAGCCTCCACGGGCGTTTGCTCCTGCTCCCCTGCCGCGTCGTGCACCCAGACGCTCATGGGCAGCCCGTCCAGGACCTGCTGGAGCCACTCGCAGCCTGCGTCGCCACGCTCCGGCCGCTCCGCGCCCACCCGGACGCCACCGTCCCGCGAAGGGTCCTGCCGTGGAGACTCCGGGGCCGCGCGCTGCCCCCCCGAGCCGCGCATCCCAGTCGTCGCTCGCGCCGTCGCGTCTGGCGTGTCTTGGGCCTCGCGGGCCTCTCGGCCGTCGCGGGCGCCAGGGGCGCCGACCTTGCGCAGCACGCACAGCGCCCCGGCCACCGCCCCCTCGTCGTCGCGCAGCGGCGAGCAGCTCGGCTCGAAGACCACCTCGGCGCCGCCCCCCGCGGGCCTGAGGAAGAGCCGCACATCGCCCAGGGCGCACGGCGCTTCACCCAGCGCGCCCTTCAGCACTGCGCCCAGGGCGTCCGCGCCCTCGGGCCAGGCGCGCCCAAGCGGGAGCCCGAAGGCGGCCGGGTGACGCGGCCCCAGCAGCGGCGCACAGCCTCCGTTGTACAGGAGAGTCTGTTGCTCGCCCCAGACGAGCAGCATCGCCTGGCTCGACTCGAGCACCAGGCTCACCGCGCTGCGGAGGCTCGAGGGCCAACGCTCGGGATTGCCGCAGCCTGTCTCGTCCCACCTCAGCGCGCCCAGGCCGGCGGTGATCCCGTGATCCCGACCCTCCGAAGGTAAGCCCGGTATCCCGAGCGATCTATTGCTCAATGACTCTCCTCCCCGAAAGGGAAACGGTGTGCTCCTGAGTAGCTCTGCATTGCATCCGCGCCCGCCCGGATCAAGGAATTTCGAAAAGCGGCCTTGATCTTGCCGGGGTATCACACCGGGATCCCGGGCTCTTGCCGGGGAGAGCCTACGTGGGGCCTGACGACCTGAGACCTGACGACCTGAGACCTGAGACCTGACGGGTCGAGTCTCCGGGTGTGCATCGCGGATCTTCGAGTGTGCATCGCGGATCTTCGGGTGTG
>CAYFWA010001012.1:0-2571 GCA_964346625.1 uncultured Myxococcales bacterium | reverse complement strand
GCCAGGGCCGGCCCCGGGCCGCCCAGGCTCACGAGGTAGACGAAGACGAGTCCCGCGAGGGCGAAGGTTCTGGATCGCATTGAAAAAAGCTAACTCGGTCCCGGGAGGCTGTCAACGCGGCCGTGGCGCAGCGCCCCGACCTCGCGGAAAGCCAGGAGATCCTGGGATGTCTGGGCATCGCCACCGCCCGTCCCCGCGGGCTCAGCTCGCGGTGGTGGTCTCGGCCGTGGTGAGGGGCAGCGACAGGGTGAAGGTGGTGCCCCGGCCCACGGTGGAGTGGACGCGGATGGTCCCGCCGTGGTTCTCGGCGATGCGCTGGCTGATGGGCAGCCCGAGGCCGGTGCCCCCGCCCTTGGTGGTGAAAAAGGGGATGAACAGGCTCTTGAGGCTCTCGGGGGGGATCCCCGCGCCCGTATCCCGAAAGGAGGCCTCGATCCAGGTGCCGGGGTACTGGCCGCGGCGCAGCGCGCGGGTGGCGATGGTGAGCACGCCCCCCTCGGGCATGGCCTGCAGGGCGTTTTTTCCCAGATTGAGAAACACCTGGTGGAGCTGCTCGGGGTTGGCCCGGGTGGGCGGGAGGCTCTCGTCGAGCTGCACCCGTACGGTGACCTCGGGGGGCGCCTCCTGCTCGATCATCTGCACCGAGCGGCGCACCACGTCGTTGATCTGGAGCTGCTCGCGCTGGCCGTGATCCGGGCGCGCGTAGTCCAGGAATTGCGACACCACGCGGTTGAGCCGGTCCACCTCCTCGATGATGATGTCGAGGAACTCGGTGACCTCGGCCGACAGCTCCGCCTCCGGCCCGCGGTCCTCGTCCTCGGGAGCGACCCCTGGGACTGCTCCGTCCTCGGCTCCTTCGTCTCCGTCGCGGCCGGGGCGCAGGTACTGGGCCGCCCCCTTGATGGCCCCCAGGGGGTTGCGGATCTCGTGGGCCAGCCCGGCCGACATCTGCCCGAGCACCGCGAGGCGGTCGCGCTCGCGCAGCGCCTGGAAGATGCGGGAGTTCTGCAGCGAGATGGCGATCTGGCCCGCCACGCCCTTGAGCAGGTCGAGCTCGTCGGTGGAGTAGGGCTCGCGCATCCGCTCGTCGTCGATGGCCAAAAGCCCCAGGAGCTGCTCGTCGGCCGACAGGGGGATGCACACCCCGGCGCCGAGCTCCTCCATGGTGCGGATCACCGCCCCCATGGCCTGGTCGGCCCCGGCCGCGGTCTCCCAGCCGTGGCGCTGGGCCTCGCGCTCCATCACCAGGGTGTCGAGCACCAGGGAGCCGGCGCCCTTGAGGCGCTCGAGAAAGCTCGCGTTGGTCACCGTGTCGAGCCGCTCGGGGGGCTGCGGGCCGACGTGGCCCCGGAGGTTGAGCGCGCTGCCGTCCTCGGCGGCCACGTACAGGGCCGCGGCGGTCACCCGCCGGGTCTGCTTGAGCCGGCGGATCACGATGTCGGCCAGCTCGTCCACCTCGATCTGGTGGCGGATCTCGCGGTTGAGCTCCAGCAGGTGCTGCGACAGCTCGAACTTCTCGCGAAACAGATACTGGTTGACCCGCTCCTCGATGGTGGAGCGCAGCGGATCGATCAGGATCAACACGATCACCGAGGCGATGATGATGTTGAAGGCGAACATCCCCTCCTCGGCCGGATCCACCCAGGCCAGCAGCAGCGCGTAGACCGCGCTGATGATGATCACCATCACCGACAGGATGGACACCCGCGCCAGCACCTCCTGCAAATCCAGCAGCCGGTGCAAAAACAGGTTCTGCGAAAGAAAGTACAGATACAGCGTGGTAAACAGGATGCCCAGGGCGGGCAGCACCGTGCCGGAGGCCCAGGGCAGATACGCCCCCACCAGGGTCAGGGCCGTGATGGCGAGCCCGATGAAGATGTAGCGCAGGCGGGTGCGATCCACCTCGCTGCGGGCCGCCTGGTAGCGGCGATAGATGATCAACCCCGACAGGCCCATGCTGCCGATGACGTACAGAAAGACCCCCGCCTTGAACCACACCAGGGCGGGCTCGCTGGGAAAAAGCGCCAGGTAGACCAGCACCCCCGCGAAGCCCAGGGACACGATCAGCAGCCACACGTCCCAGGGGGGCGATTCGGCCGGGTCGTCCGAGAGCAGCCCCCGGGTGAAGCGCAGCAGCGTCAGCGGGATCACCAGCGCCGCCAGGTAGCTCACCAGCACCGCGGCCACGCTCTGGTTGAGCAGCCCGATGAAGTTGGTGAGGTGGTAGGCGAACAGGCTCATGCACAGGCCGGTGAAGGCCCGGAAGGTGGGGCGGCGGCGGTCCTCCAGGTAGACGCTCAGCCCGATGGCCGCCGACAGCAGCGCGGCCACCAGGGCGGACAGGGATTCGGAAGTCACGCTCGGGTCCTCGGTTCGTTCGTCACTCCAGCCTGCGCTCCCCCCGCATCCGGCCTGCCGGCCCAGCGCCTCACGGCTCTCACGCCACTCGCTCCCGCTCCCGCCGCCTCCGGCCCGCCTGCGTCGCGCCTCACGCCACGCCCTCCCGCTCCATCTACACGCGGCCCGCCTGCGTCGCGCCTCACGCCACTTGCTCCCGCTCCCCCCGCATCC
>CAYFWA010001011.1:0-2577 GCA_964346625.1 uncultured Myxococcales bacterium | reverse complement strand
GGCGCGATGGCGCGAGGGCGCGATGGCGCGAGGGCGCGATGGCGCGAGGGCGCGAGGGCGCGATGGCGCGATGGCGCGAGGGCGCGAGGGCGCGAGGGCGCGATGGCGCGAGGGCGCGATGGCGCGTCGCCACGTTAACCGACCGCGGGTCATTGATCGCGTGCCGACAAAAACCGCTGGTAGGCCTCCTCGGCCCAGGGGTGCTTCGGCAGACCGCGCCGCGCCACGTGCTTTCGCTTGAACCGCAGCACCGCGCGAAATCCCGCCTCGGCTCCTTCGTCTGCCAGGGTCTCGCGGAGCCGGTGCACGCCGGGGAAGTCGCGACCCGCGGCGGTGTAGTCCGCCACGAACAGACACCGCGCCAGGGCGTCCATGTCCGGGTGGCCCGTGGTGTGACACGCCACCGCCGAGAGCACCGCCTTGTCGGTCACCTCGAGCTCCCGCCGGGCCCGCAGCGCGCCCAACCGCTGGTGCAGCACCGGGGGCGACGCGCGCTCGGCGGGGAACAGCGTGAGGCCGGCCTCCTCGGCCATGGACAGGTAGGCGGCGTCGGGCAGGTGCTTGGCGCAGTCGTGCACCAGCCCCGCCAGCGCCGCCGCCTCCGGGTCGGCCCCGAACCCCGACGCCAGGGACCGGGCCTGCTCGCGCACCGCCAGGCTGTGGGCGAGGGTCTGCGGTCGCAGGCTGCAGGCCAGACGATCGATGAGGTGTTCTCGATGGCGGGGCTGGGGCGTGCGAGGCATGGGGGTACCGTAGCGGTGCGGCATGGCGTCGGCGCACGAGATTTTGACGCGTTCCGCCGCGCAGTCAATGATCGCTGTGGGTAACCGATCAGGTGTCACGGAAAACCGAAACTGCGAGAAACGGCGAATTGGCGCCTTTCCCTGCGGCGGCGCGAAGCGTAGGATGATTGGGGGTGCGCCCCGAAAAACCGCGCTTTTTCGGGGCGAGGGGGGATGGGACATCCCCCCTGAATGTGTACCGCTAGTGGAGGTTGCATCGCATGCCCCCCGCGTCCACCGTCGATTCAATGGGTCAGCAGCTTCACGCGCTTATTCAGCAGCGCCCCCGCGGGCGGGCGCCCACCCGGGCGGAGATCGAGCGTTGGCTCGGGGTGACGCTCCACCTCGAGCCAACCCGTCGGAGTCGCCCGTACGAGCAGTACCGCGTTTCGCTGCCCGGCACCCCCTTCGCCACGGCGGACATCCGGCTCATCCCGGCGCACCAGCGCGCCCTGGCGGTGCTGGACGCCTCGGCCGAGCCGGTACTTGCCGAGGCGACGATCGAGCTGGATCCCTACGGCACACCGCACCAGGTACACATCACGCCGGAGATCCCACCCGAGGGCACCGTGGGCTACGAGTATCGCCTCGGCGACGAAAACGTGACCCTGTCGTTCACCGCACGCAGCCGTCGCCTCGCCTCGCTGTCCTTTGCCTGGGGAGAGCGCTGATCGCCAGGCAACCCCAAAACGGCAGATTTCTGTGATACTCGTCGAGTGGGTGCCGTGACGCGGGCCGGGATCCGCGGAGGTGAGCCATGTGGAATCGAGAATCGCGCCATGAAACCGACCGAGCAAACGGAAAAGCGGGCCAGACGGTGCTCGTCACCGGTTGTCGATCGGGCTTCGGGCTGGGCATCGCCGTGGGGGCCGCCCGGGCGGGTTACACGGTATACGCCGGCCTGAGGGATCTGGACACCGGCGGTCGGCTCCGCGAAGCGTCCGAGGGACTCGCCGTCCACCCCCTGCAGCTCGACGTGACGCAGCCCGCGCAGCGCGAGGCCGCGGTGGAGCGCATCCTGGCCGAGCAGGGGCGCCTCGATGCGCTGGTGAACAACGCAGGCGTCGCCCTGGGGGGATTTCTGGAGCAGGTGGAAGAAGACGAGCTACGGCGCATCTTCGACGTGAACGTCATCGGCGTCTGGGCCATGACCCGCGCCTGCCTGCCCGCCATGCGCGCGGCCGGCGGCGGCACCGTGGTGCAGCTCTCGTCCATGTCCGGGCGCATGGCCCTACCCGGGCTGGGCGCCTACGCCGGCACCAAGTTCGCCCTCGAGGGGCTCAGCGAGGCCTGGCGCCACGAGCTGCGGCCCTTCGGGATCCACGTGGTGCTCATCGAGCCCGGGGCCTACCGCACCGACATCTTCGGACGCAACCGGACCCTGTGTCGCCACGCCAAGGATCCCGACAGCCCCTACGCCCCCTGGATGGAGCCGCTGGATCAGCTCTTCGCCAAGGTGGTGGATCGCATCGCCCGCGACCCCCAGGAGGTGGTGGACCAGGTCTTGACGGTGCTGCAGGACCCCCACCCGCCGCTGCGCGTCCCCCTCGGCCCCCTGGCGCGTCCCCGGGACAAGCTCCGACAGCTCATGCCCTTCGGCCTCATGGAGCTGGCCTTCTCGCAGACCCTCAGGCGGCTGCGTCAGTTCTGAAGCGAGATCTGACTCGAGTTTCGCCCTTCTTTCGTCGCGACAGCGAGCAAAAATCCAGATCTCCTGACACATGGACCGGCCAAGACCTGTAAGGCCCCGATCACGAATAACCTGATCGTTCAGGCCGCCGATCCATCCCGGCTG
>CAYFWA010001010.1:0-2583 GCA_964346625.1 uncultured Myxococcales bacterium | reverse complement strand
CGGGCGCCTCGGCGCCCTGAACTGGACACCTTATTCGTGACCGGGGCCTGAATCTTGCCTTGCACCCTCCCCACGCCGCTATCGTCTCTTACCTCCGTTGTGATAAAGTGCAATCGAGCCTACATTCGTAGATTCGGAGAACCGCACCGAGAACATGTCCCGCCCGAACGGTAAATCCCCCCCTCGAAAGCCCCCTTCGCGGATCTCCCTGCGAGAGCTGAAGGCGCGTCACCAGCGCCGCAAGGCCGGGGAGGCGGAGCCCGAGCCACCTCCCCTCGATCCCATCCCGGAAGGGGATGGCTTGCCCGAGGTGGACGAGGCCGAGCTGTTTTCCGACCCCGACGATCTGGAGACGGACCCCACGCGTCGACTGCACAAGGTGGACCTGGCGGAGCTCTCGGAGCCCGGCACCACGGTCGACACCGGCAGCGCGCCGCAGGGGGTGGGTGAGCCGGATGAGACCCACCCGATGAAGATTCACCCGGTCGGGGCGGACACCGACTGGCCCGAGCCCCCGGAGCTTCCCGAGCCACCGGTGCAGTTCGCGCCCCCGGAGATGACCATGCCCCCGCGGCTGCCCGAGCCTTCCGCGCCGCCAGACCCGTCAGAGCCGTCGAGCTCCACGCCGACGCTCGACCCGGCGCTCTCCGACAGAAACGAGGCCGAGGCCGTGGCCGAGGCCTCCAAGGGGGACAAGCCCGGATCCGCGCCCGACGCGTCGCGCTTCGCCGAGGAGCTGGGCACCCCGGAGCTGCCCGAGGTCACCCCGTCGAGCCTGCCCGAGGGGATGCGGCTGCGGCTGCGGGAGACCCACCAGACCACGGACCTCAAGGGCCCCGCCGAGGCTGCCCGACGCCGAGCACAGCCGCCCGAGGAGTCCGAATCCTCGGTGGTTTCCCAGGTGGTGGACATGCCCCTGGGGGTCATGCAGCCCTCGGCCCACCCCGAGCGCAGCTCCTCGTTCACCGGCACCGCCGTAGGCGACGCCGGTGGCCCACCGGAGGGCCACCGGCCGGCGGTGGGATCACCGCCCGAGGAGAAACCGCCGTCCGAGAAGAGATCGCTGCCCGAGGAGAAACCGCCGTCCGAGAAGAGATCGCTGCCCGAGGAGGGCTCGCTGCCCGAAGAGGGCTCGGCAGACACCGACTATGTCACCGCGGTCTGGGCCGCCGAAAATCCACCGGTCTCGCCTCGCCAGTCCACGCCCTCGGCCACGGACGCCGAGACCGTCATGGAGTCGATGGCCCAGCTCCCGCCCACCCAGCTCATCGCGGGGCGTTACCGCGTCAAGGAGCGCGTGGGCCAGGGCGGCATGGCACGCATCTTTCGAGTGGAGCACGCAGAGCTCGGCAAGGACTTCGCCCTGAAGATCATCCACACCGCTCTTTCGGACGACACCAAGGTCAAGGACATGTTCTACCGGGAGGCCCGGCTGGCGAGCTCGCTGGACCACCCGAACATCGTGCTGCTCACCGACTTCGGCGTGGACGAGCGCTACGGCGCCTTCATCGTGATGGAGTACCTCAAGGGCGAGAGCCTGCACGCCCGGCTGCGGCGCGAAGGACGGCTGCACCAGAACGTCGCCTGCGAGGTGGCCCTGCAGATGGCCGAAGCGCTCCACTTCATCCACAAACGCGACGTCGTCCACTGCGACATCAAGTCCGAGAACGTCTTTTTGTGCGCTCCTCCTCCCGACCAGCGGCGCAAGATCACGGTCAAGCTGCTGGACTTCGGGCTGTCGCGCGAAAAGATCCTGGATCAGCGGGTCTCGCTGTCGGAGGTGGGAGGCACCCCGGCCTACATGGCGCCCGAGCGCATCAACCGGATGTCGCCACAGCCGAGCATGGACATCTACTCGCTGGGCATCCTGATGTACGAGATGCTCACCGGCACCCTGCCTTTCTCCGGGAGCGTGGAGGAGGTGCTCATCGCCCAGATGAACGAGCCACCCGTACCGCCGTCCGAGCGGCTCGGGGAGCCGCTCGACGACCGGGTGGACGAGCTCGTGACAAAGGCCCTGCAGAAGAAGCCCGAGCACCGCCAGCGGGACATGGGCGCCTTCCTCTACGAGCTGCGCACCGTGATGGACATGCTGGGCATCGGGCGCCGGCGCGGCAAGCAGGCCGCGCGCGGAGCGGCCGCCTCCACCGCGCGCGTCAAGAACTGCGAGCTGCTGGTGGCCGACTGCCCCCTGCCGCTGTTCATGACCGACCTGCAGGGCCACGTGGTGCTGGCCAACGGCGCCTTCGCCTCCTTCGTGAACCTCACGGTGGACCAGATCTCCGGGCAGCTCCTTTCCGACACCCGTCTCGGGCGCCTCTGCCCCGAGATCGTGGGGGATCTGCAGCACACCATCTCCACGCGCAAGCAGAGCCAGCGCATCCTGGCCTTTCCGTGGCGCTCCTCCAAGCAGGTGTCCATGATGATCTGGCTCACGCCGGAGGTCCTCGACAACCAGGTGGTGGGCGTGGTGGGGGTCGTCCACCCCTTCTCCACCACCGTGGCGCCCCCGAAGCCCTGACGGTCCGGCTCCTTCCACCCCTGCCCCACCCCCGTGGCGCCTCCGAAACCCCGACGGTCCGC
>CAYFWA010001009.1:0-2594 GCA_964346625.1 uncultured Myxococcales bacterium | reverse complement strand
CGGGGGGACTGACGCCGGCGGTGCAGGGGGAACGGAGCGGGGGGGAGCGGAGGGGGGAAGTGAGCGGTACCTTTTCGGCGATATGGGGATTTTGGGTGGAGTCATCGACTTGTTGTTTTTCCGACTCTCCGTCCGCCGGGGGCGGACGGAGAGTCGGAAAAAACGCTGCGGAAAGAGGTTGGTCAGTTCGCGTCGATGCGAACGGTGCTGCCGTCGGCGAGCTGGGCCAGCAGGAACACGTCATCGTTTGCGTCCTGCACGGCGAACAGGCTGGCCACCGTGCCCTCGGCGAGGGTGGGCAGCGCGAAGGCCAGGTCGGACTCGGCGTCGTCGTCCACGTCCACGCCGAGGGTGTAGGTTCCGGCAGGGATATCGAGGTAGTCGCCAGCGTCACCGAAACCGACGCCCTGGTACAGGGGGGCGGGGTTCAGCGGGTCGCTGATGTTCCAGATGTCCACGGTCCCGACGCCGGGCGCCGCGTGGATGGCGCGCACCCGGATGTCTCCGGCGGCGACATCAGCGTAGTCGTCTACGAGGGCGAGGGCCTGGATGGAGGCGGCGTCGTTGAAGGCCACGGCGGTGTAGGTCGTGTCGGCTTGTAGCTCCACGCCTTCGATGCTCAGCACCGGGCTGGCGGGGTCCCCCCCGGCTCCGGTGATGTCGAAGGTGTAGGTTCCCGCGTCCAGGGTGAGGTAGCCGGTGCCCTCGGGAAAGCCCAGATCTTCGACGGCCCGGGTGTCGGTACCCGCCCACACGTCCACCGCGCCCGCGTCACGCGAGAGGTGCAGCACGCGGATCTGGCTGGTGGGGGTCTCCTCCTCGCGGGGATCGATGCGCACCAGAGATCCGTCTTGAAGCTGCGCCTTCAGATAGACCTCGCCCGACCCGGAGGCCACGGCGAAGACATTGGCCACCGTGCCGGCGGGCAACGCCGGGATGTCGAACACGAGGTCGGGGCTGGCATCGTTGTCCACGTCCAAGCCGATGGTGTAGGCCGCCGCGGGCAGGTCGAGGTACGCACCGGCCACGCCGAAGCCGACATCCTCGTACAAGGGCGCCGGATCGCCGCTCTCGGGGATGTTCCAGATGTCCACCTCGCCCACGCCCACCGCGGTGTGGATGGCGCGGATTCGGATGTCACCCGAGCCGACGTCCGTGGTGTCCTCTTCGAGCAGCATCGCCTGGATGCCGCTCAGCGAGGCGAAGGCCACCACGGTGTACTTGTCGTCCTTGCTCAGCGCCACCGCGTCGATGTCCAGGACGCTCTCGTCGGCGCTGGTCCCGGCCGCGGAGACGGCGAAGTCGTAGCTGGCCACGTCGAGGGTGAGGTAGTCGGTTCCCTCGCCGAAGGCGAGCCCTTCCACGGCCCGCGCTTCGCCATCCACCCAGACATCCACCGCGGGAGCGTCAGGGGACAGGTGCACCACGCGGAGCTGCGCGGTGCCCGGATCCGGCGCGTCGCTTTCGTCGTCGTCGCACCCCGCGGTGGGCAGTGTTACCAGGGATAGGACCGCGGCGAGGGCGACCCAGCGAATATTTTTGGCGGCTGATTTCATGTTCCGTTCTCCTTGGTTTGCCTTGCAGTGGGTGGTCAGGCTGCTGTCTCTGTTCCGTTGCGTCGATTCCGGAATGTGACGAGGTTGTGTACAGCAATTTTCAGACAGTAATCTCGACAAATGTCCTGTCAACAGCGAGATGACAAAAAAGAGCCGAAAAGTATTTTTGGGTAGCGAATGGAGAGAAGCGCCCCGATATGATCGCGTCTGTGCAGCTTGGCGCCGCCCGGAGAGGGCTTGGCGCCAGTGGTCGGTGAGCACCAGTTGCCTGGAATCAAATGAAAAGCGTGTGTAGTGGTAGGCTACCGGACGTCGAAGAGCTGTTGTTGATAAAAATTATGGGTTTTATTGTATTATCGCCGGCTCGCTCCATCCACCCCACCCCCATCATCGGGTCGAGCCCGCCGCCGTTGTCCCCACCATGGTGCATCGGCCCTTGGATCCTGCACGCCCTCCCGCATTCGTGCTAGGGTACCCCTCCGCGACCCCTTGGCAGGAGACCCGGCCATGTTGCATCTCAAGCGCATACCTCGAAAAGAGGGTCACACCCGCTTCGTTCCGCTTCGGTTTCAGGCCGCGTTAGACGTCGCGGTGGCGGGGTGGTTGTTGCTCGCCATCATGGCGGCCACCACCCTGAGCATCGGCTGCGGCGACACGGCCGAGGAGAAGGTGTGCCAGGAGACGGTGGACACCCTGGCGGACGCCTGGGAGGCCTGCGGCTACGACCGCGAGACCAAGCACGCCGAGCTGCTCGCGGCGTTTCGCCAGTGCGATCGGGTGGAGTCCATCCGTGACGAGGAGGCCCTGCGGAACGTCTGCTTCCCCGCCCTGGAGACCCTCGACTGTACTGCTCTGGAGGAGGACGACCTCCCGGCGCCCTGCCTCGACCAGATCCGGTTCTGACTCGAGTCTGACTCGAGTCTGACTCGAGTCTGACTCGAGTCAGAGCCCGCCCTCCGTGTCTTCCGGTTGCCGTGGTGAAAACGGGGGGCGTCTCAGTCCGCGTAGCGCTCGCGCAGGACGCGGTGCAGGATCTTG
>CAYFWA010001008.1:0-2595 GCA_964346625.1 uncultured Myxococcales bacterium | reverse complement strand
TTGACTTTAACTTTAGCAAATCCCGTCTTGTGCAGCGGCAGCAGCCGGTCCTTGGGGAAAAAGGGATTACGATTACGATTACGATTACGATTACGAATCTCAGGTTTCAGGTCTCAGGTCTCAGGTCTCAGGTCCCAGGTCTCAGGTCTCCATCATTGAGCGCAGCGAAATCCCGCCGAAGGGGAACTCGCGGAGCGTGTCGGGACTCCACCACCGTCACCCCGTCCGGCACCGTCCAGTCGAGGTCGATTGGGCCTTGCTGATCGCGCCGCCAGGCGACCTGGATGGGGCCGCGTGGGTGCGGCAGGGTGCCTTCGGCCCGCTCGAGGGAGGCGGGCGGGCGGGGGGCGATGCGGATGCGGTCGGGATCGCCGTCCACGCCCGGCCACACGCCGAGCACCGAACGGGTCAGGTGGTTGACCGGGCCGGTGGACCAGGCGTGGCAGAGACTGTTCCTGGAGATGAAAAACTCCCAGAAGCTGCCGAAGCCGTCGGCGATCATATTGCCCCAGTATTCGCGGATGAAGTCGAGCGCCTCGTCGCTGCGCCCCTCGCGCTCGAGCAGCAGGAAGAGGTAGTGCGAGAAATACGGGCTGATGTGGTAGTCCGCGGTGGTTTTCGGTGGATCGACGGCGAAGTTGTTCCGCATTTTGTCGAGGATGAAGGCGAGCGGGGCCTGCCGTTCGGCACCCTCGGCCAGGTCCAGCAGGAGGGCGAGGATATTGCCGGCCGCGGAGGGGCCGGTGTCCGCCCGGTCCGACCGGCGGCGGTCGAGGAAGAGACCCGTCGCCGGATCGCGGAAGGCGTCGCGGATGGCGCTGGCATGGGCGTCGGCACGGGACTTGAGTTCCTCCGCCTCCCCGGCCTCTCCCAGCACACCGAGCAGCCGGGCGGCCGCCCGCGTGGCGGCGAGCACAATGCAGTTGAGCCCGCAACTGACCCCGGCATTGTCCACGATGGAGCGGTCGAGATATACGCTGTGGTCCCCCGCGTCGATGAGCGGGCCGTCGGCCTCGCCCAGCGCGAACAGGGCACGGATGACGCGCGTGAAATAGGGACGCATCGCACGGGGGAAGTCCCGGTCGCCGGTGCGCTCCCAGTATTCGGCCAGAATGCTGACCGACCAGGCCGAGTAATCGACCAACCGACCGGGCGGGAGTCCGTGCGAGACGGGTGCCAGCAGGCCGCTCTCGTCCTGGGTGCGGAAGAGCAACTCCAGGCTGTGCCGCAGCAGGGCGTGGTCACCGAAGCAGGCCAGGTTGGTGGCGTATTGCACCAGTAAATCGCCGGTGTAGATGCCGCGCTCGCGCCAGGGGCAATCCAGATAGCCGTCCTCCATGCAGACGGCCTGGGTGTGGCGGCCGATCTCCCAAATCCGGTTCAGCAGGGGGTCGGAGCACTGGAAGGCACCCGTCGGCTCGACCGGATACAGCGAAGTGTCGATGCCCACGGCGTGCAGTTGCACCTCACCTCCCCCGCCCCGCAAAGTGACCTCGAGGTAGCGCATGCCGCGCGGGTGCAGGGTGACCAGGGTCTGGCGTCCGCCGCGCGCGACGAAGCGCTCCACCATGCGGGTGCCCTGCAGCCAGGGTTGTGGCTGGCCGTGAAGGATCTGCTCGGTGTAACCCAGATCGACGACGGTGCCGGCCGGAGCGGTCAGTTCGATGCGGATGCGCCCGAGGGTGGCGCGGCCGAAGTCGAAGAGCAGGCAGAGGTCGTGACCGGACGGGATACGCCGACCCACCGGGCAATCGCAGACGGAGTCGAGGGGGAAATCCTCCATTGGCCGGAGCACCGACCGTCCGCGTTCGACCATCGGCGTGAGACCGAGGCACTCCTCCGGCAGCGGCTTCCATTCGGCGGGCAGCGCGGGAGGCGTCGCCGGGTCGTCGTGGGCCTCGAAGCCTTCGCGGGCGGGTGCCGGATCTTCCGCGCAGGGGCCTGCCAGGAGCCAGCCCGCGGCGGCGTCCGCGGCGGGTGCCTGGCGGAAGGTCAGGCCCGCCTCTTCGGGGTGGAACAGCCCCAGCTCCCACATGTCGTAGCGGTAGCGGTGGAAGGCCGCGAACTGGTTCCAGCCCGCCCGCAGGCGCACCCGGGCGGTGCCGCGATAAGGGGCCTCGGGAGAGCTTTGCGGCTGCACGGGAACGCCGTTGACCCGCAGGTCGCCCTCGGCCCAGCCGAGGGTGATCTCGCGCTCCGCGTCAACGTGCGCGAAGGCGACGACTGCGGCCCAGGCCGGTTGTCGGAGCGGGCCTACGATGCGCGCCCCGAAGGCGGTCGTCCCGGAATCGGGGGCGATGGAGTAAGCGGCGGCGCAGCTTTGGGCGGGCCGGTATTCCTCCCGCAGCGGGGGGATGGGACGGGGTGCCGGGCTCCCCCAGTCGGGCGTTTCGATCACCCGCGCCTGCGGCCAGTCCGCATCGTCGAAGCCCGGCATCTCCCAGCCCAGCGGCTCGCGCCGCGTGTCCCGGCACTCGCCCGGCCCGAGCGCGAAGGAGATCTCGGGCATCAGCGGGTCGTGTTCCGGCGAGGGAATGGCCCGCCAGTGCGGACCCGCCGCCAGATCGTGCCGCCCGCCCCCTGCCAGATCCACCC
>CAYFWA010001007.1:0-2596 GCA_964346625.1 uncultured Myxococcales bacterium | reverse complement strand
AGAATTGATGGATCGGCGGCCGAATGCCGAAGTTATTCTTGCGCGAGCCCTTACGTTCGAAGATGACCGTCCAACGGCCCGCGGTTCGCCCGAGCTTCAGCGTGATCAAGGTGAGCCGTGCGATGCCCGGGCCCGATCGCATCTGCGCCGGATCCTCGGGCACCACCTCGAGCAGGTACCGTTGCTTCGGCAGGTAGGGCCGAAGCGCCTCGCGCGCCGCCGCGGTGACGCCGTCCAACGCGAAGAGCTCTTCCAGCTCCTCGGGCGCGGTCCACTCCGCCTGACCGTGGTAGAGCACCAGCACGATTACGGGCGGCAGGCGTTGCCCGGGGTGCTCGCGGCTCCAGTCCTCCAGCAGGCGCGACGAATAACGATGCGCCCGCCACGACATCATCTCGTCCACGGTGCTCTGGTGCTCCCAAATCGTGTGCAGCAGAACGCTCACGGTCTGCCCGTCGGTGGCGCCGGTGCTGCGGAAGGGAACGGAGTGCACCACGTCGGAGTGACGATCCCGCAGGGCCTCGTCCACCCAACTCCCGGGTAGGTGCTGGGCCTTCGACAGGTCGAGCGCCGACACGAGCTCCGGAGGCAGGCATACCGTGAAATGCGCCACCGCATTCGACGGGTCGCTGAACACGGATTTGAACAACTTGTCGTGCGGGCTGTTCGCCATGCGCCAATTTGTCCCATGCCCAATCGGCCTGGTCAACGCCGCCGTTCCCGGGTTGAACCTCGGGGGCGCCTGTTTCGCCCACGGCGACCTGTTGTCTACCAGCAGTCCGGCTTCCGCTATCCTCCTTCCGGCCGCGTCAGCCCACCCCGCGGTCATGGAGGACTGGCACACATGGAACCCACCGAGGTGCTCGCCCTTGTCGGCGGCCACGTGAACGAGGAGTTGCTGCTTAGAAACGAGTATCTCGCGGTAGAAAACGAGATCATGCGCTCGAAGATCCCCGGGCGCGTCCCGATGACCGACTCCGAGCGAAAGCGCCTCGCCGAGCTCGTGGGCGAGAACACGATCAGGTTGCGGTCGCCCAGCAGCCCGAGCTCCTTGACCGCCCGCTCCTGCACCGGCAGCAGCCGCTCGCCCACGGGCGCTGCCAGATCTCCAGCAGCTTCGGGTGGACGTTGTGCGCCTCCAGGTGCTCGATCTTCATGACGCCGCCTTATCGCTCCCGTTCTCGCTCCCGGTTTCTCTCCCGTTCTCGCTCCCGGTTTCGCTCCCGGTTTCGCTCTCAATCTCGGCCTGATCAGGCCGCCCTCTTACCCCCGCTTTTCGCCACGGCCCCGCTCCCCGCCACGGCCCCGCTTCCCGCCTCGGCCCCGCTTTTCGCCTCGGCCCCACTCCCCGCCTCGGCCCCACTCCCCGCCTCGGCCCTGCTCCCCGCCTCGGCCCCGGCGCCATCGCCGCTCCCCGCACCGTTCTCCCGGTCCCCCTTGTCCTCCTGGTCCTCTTCGTCCCCCTCGTTCCCCTCAGCCTCCTCCGGCCGTTCCCCGATCCCCGCGTCCGCCAGCAGGTCCACCCGGAGCTGCTCCAGCATCCGAGGGTTCTCCTCCAGGTGCCGGATCGCCGCCTCCCGCCCCTGGCCGATGGACTCGGTGCCCAGCGAGTACCAGCTCCCCCGCTTGCCGATGCGCTTCGCCTCCACCGCCAGGTCCAGCACCTCTCCGGCCAGCGAGATCCCCCGCCCGTGCACCAGATCGAACTCCGTGTTCCGAAACGGCGCCGCCAGCTTGTTTTTCACCACCTTCACCCGCGTCCGGTTCCCCGTCACCTCGTCGCCGCTTTTGAGCGTCCCGATGCGCCGCACGTCCAGCCGCGCCGAGGCGTAGAATTTCAACGCGTTGCCCCCCGTCGTCGTCTCCGGGCTGCCGAACATCACCCCGATCTTCATCCGGATCTGGTTGATGAACACCACCATGGTCCCGGACCGGGCGCAGTTGCCCGTGATCTTGCGCAGGGCCTGGCTCATCAGCCGCGCGTGCAGCCCCACGTGGGAGTCGCCCATCTCTCCCTCCAGCTCTGCCTTGGGCACCAGCGCCGCCACCGAGTCCACCACGATGACGTCCACCGCACTGGATTTCACCAGCATGTCGGAGATCTCCAGGGCCTGCTCCCCGTAGTCAGGCTGCGACACCAGCAGCTCGTCCGTGTCCACGCCCAGCTTCCGCGCATAGGTCACGTCCAGGGCGTGCTCCGCGTCCACGAACGCACAGACCCCGCCCGCCTTCTGCGCCTCGGCCACCACGTGCAGGGCCAGGGTGGTCTTGCCCGACGACTCCGGCCCGTAGATCTCCACGATGCGCCCCTTGGCAAGCCCGCCCGCGCCCAGCGCGATGTCCAGCCCCAGCGACCCGGTGGACACCACCGGCACCCCGGCCCCCGACCCCGGCCCGCCGTCCCCCAGCCGCATGATGGAGCCCTTGCCGTAGGACTTCTCGATGGCCCGCATCGCCAGCTCCACGTCGGCCTTGCGATCCGCCGCGCCGTTGCTTCCGCCGCGCCCGTTTGCCCCGCGCCCGCTCGCCCCGCGTCCGCTCGCCCCGCGCCCGCTCGCCCCGCGTCCGCTCGCCCCGCGCCCGCTCGCCCCGCGTC
>CAYFWA010001006.1:0-2596 GCA_964346625.1 uncultured Myxococcales bacterium | reverse complement strand
GTTGAGGTTGTTGGACGTATAGGAGAGGTCGGAGGGGTCGGAGGGGTCGGAGGCGCTGCGGGCGCTTTGGAGCTGGACCCTGCTCGGCTGCGCCGCGGCGGGGACGGGGGCGCTGCTGGCCGCCCACACGATCCTGGACGACTGGGCCGACTCGCGGGTGATCAAGGGCAAGGGGCAGCGGTTCAAGGACAACCCCCTGGTGGGCGCGTCGCTGGGGGACGTGGGCGGCGAGAGCGCCGCGAGCCGCCTGCTGCTCTACGGGCTGGCCCGCCAGTTGGAGATAGGGCAGGGGAGTGGGGCCGGGGCGGGGGGCGGCGTCGGCGTCGGCGCCGGGTTCGCCGGCAACGCCGGCCCCGGCGCCGGCTTCGCCGGCAGCGCGGCGGGGCTGGCCACCGCCAGCACGGTGGCGCGGCGGGTGCTGCGCAGCGCCATGGATGCCCTGGACTGGACCATGGAGCTCATGGCCTCGGCGGGCTACGCCACCGAGTGGCAGCTCGAGCGCTACTGGCGCGA
This sequence comes from uncultured Myxococcales bacterium, assembly GCA_964346625.1. GTDB lineage: Bacteria > Myxococcota_A > Polyangia > HGW-17 > JAJRWW01 > CAYFWA01. The sequence continues at coordinate 2,083 of CAYFWA010001006.1, read as the reverse complement.
CGTCAAGACCCTGTCGGCCGCCACCGGGCTCGAGACCGCCGGGCGGCTGGACCAGGCGCGCCACTACTTCGGCTGCGAGAACCTGTAGCCGGCCGGTGGCCCGGGAGCCCGGGAGCCCGGGAGCCCGGGAGCCCGGGAGCCGATCCGCGCCACGGCGCAAAGGAGAGCATGCGAACATGCGCAGCATCGACCAGATCACGCGTCCGCTGGAGTACCTGTCGCCCCTGGATCGCCACCTGGGGGCGCTGATCCGGCAGTGGGCCGACGAGGAGGTGATCCCGCGGCGGAGGCGCTACGACGAGGACTGGGCCGACCACCACCTCATCGAGCCGGCCTTCGAGCGCCTGATGGCAGACCTCGGGCTGCAGCGCTTTTTGTTCCCCGAGGATCTGGGGGGCCTGGGCTTTGGCCACTCCACCTACCTGGCCACGGGCGGCTTTCGCATCTTCGAGGAGGTGGCCCGGGCCGACTCGGGCATGGCCGTGGCCGCGGGGGTGGTCTTTTGGCCCCTGCTGATGATCTGCCGGGAGCCCCACGTGAACCGGCGGCTGTGCGAGGAGCTCGCGCCGCTTTTTTGCCAGTCCCAGCGGCCGGTGTTCGCGGCCAACGCCATGACCGAGCCCCAGGGGGGCGCCGACATCGAGAACGTGGACCTGCTGGGGGGCCAGACCATCCGCACCTCGGCGCGCGTCGACGGCGACCAGTGGGTGATCAACGGCCACAAGCTGTGGCCCACCAACTCCGGCGGAGTGGCGGACCTGTTCGGGGTGGTGTGCTCCACGAACCCGGGCTCGCGGGATCCGCGGGACTTCGCCTTTCTCTACGTGCCGGCCGACACGCCGGGGGTGACCCAGGGCAAGCCCTATCAGAAGGCGGGCATGGCCGCGGACAAAAACAGCGACATCTGGTTCGAGGACGTACGGGTGCCCTTGCACTACCGCGCCCACGGCCCCGGGGACGACCTGCGCTACTTCAAGGAGGTGGTCTCCTTCGGGCTCATGGGCTCGCTGGCCTTCACCAGCGGCGTGCTGCTCAACACCTACGAGATTTTGCAGGAGGCCACCGCGCAGGTCTTTTACCGCGGGCGGCCCCTCAAGGAAAACGACGACGTGGCGGCCCAGCTCGCCGACCTCGTGGCGGCCACCGAGACGGTGCGGCTGCTGGGCTACCAGTACGCGCGCATGATCGACCGGCCGGATCGCTACGGCGCGCCCTGGTCCGACGAGGTGGTGGCCAAGGGCCGGGCCTACAAGTACCTCGCCGCCGATCTGGGCGTGCGCTGTCTGCGCCAGGCCATGGATCTGCTCGGCGCCCACGGCGCGGACCGGGCCGCGGACCTGGAGAAGCACTGGCGTGACTTCAAGATCGTGCAGCTCTGGATGGGCGGCAAGCAACTGTGCCAGATGGAGGTCGCGCGCTGGTTTTACGAGTGCGAGACGCTGTAGCGAGAGGCTGTGGCGCGCGGTTGTCGCGCCGGCTACGGCGAGAGGCTACAGCGAGCGGCGGTAGCGAAACCCGGTAGGAGAAACCCATGGCGGCAGACGAAACCACGGAGCAACGCGGAGATGCGGAGGCCGGCGCCGCGGGGGCCGCGGGCGCGCCGGGCGATCCGGCGGCCGGGCTCATCGACGCGGGAGCGCGGATCCTCGGGCAGCTCCTGCGCTCGCCCCGCCTGGTCCAAAGCGTGCGCGTCGTCCTGCGGCACCTGGATCCCGAGGCCGCGCCGCGGCTGGTGCGGGCGGCGATGCGCGGGGACCCGGTGCTGTTTCTCGAGCTGGTGAGCGCCACGCCGGGGCTGGCCAACGCCGGGATCCTGGGGCTGCGCGAGGCGGTGAACGGGCTCGCTGAGCTGCCCGCCGAGCTCACCGATCGGCTGCTGCCCCCTCTGCTGGGGGAGCTGCGCGCCGAGGAGCTGGGGGAGCTCGCCGCCCTGACCCTGCGCTACGCCGAGCAGCGGCTCGGCCAGCAGCGGCCGGCGCTGTCGCAGACCTGGGCCGAGCTCGAGCAGGGCTTTTCACGGGGGTGGCGGCGCGCGCTGCAGCGGCGCGGCGCGCCGGAGGCCGGGGCGCCGCGCCGCTGCAGC
>CAYFWA010001005.1:0-2596 GCA_964346625.1 uncultured Myxococcales bacterium | reverse complement strand
CAGTGGCGCCGTTGAGAGGCCGCCGCGGCCCCCCGGAGCGCCCGAGGCGGCTTCTATTCTCGACCACTCAACCTCAGTGGCGCCGTTGAGAGGCCGCCGCGTCCCCCCGGGACGCCCGAGGCGGCTTCTGTTTCCGATGACGCTTCGGCCGGCGCCCGCCACAGCACGCCCGTGAGGCACCCGATGCCGCCGGCGGCCTTGGCCAGCTCGTCCATGGCGGTGACCTGGCAGGTGATGCCCTCCGCCTCGAGGAAGGCCTGGGAGCGGGGGTTGCCCGCGGGCATCAGGATCTGCCCCGGCGCCAGGGTCACGAAGTTGAGGGCCAGGCCTTGACGCAGCTCGGTCTCGTCGGGCAGGCGCAGCAGCTCGCAGCCCCGCTCCTGCAGCAGGGCCTCCACCTCGGCCGACAGGCCGCCGGGCCAGATCACCGCCCGCCCCGCGTCCACCAGCCGGAGCTGGCCCATCAGGTGCATGGTGCCGGGCACCGCGTCCACCACGATGGGCTCCACGCCCATCTCCCGCAACGCCGTGGCCACCTGCTGCGCCCCCTCGGCGTTGGTGCGCAGACCCCGGCTGATGAGCACCGTGTCCGGGGCGATCCACTGGGCGTCCGCGCCTTCGAAGCAGCCGCGCCCGCCGACGGTCTTGACGATGGGGATCCCCAGCTCGCCCAGCCGCCGCGCCGCCCACCGCTCCTCGCCGGCCCGCACGGCCGAGGCCTGCCGCCCGATGATGATCCCCTCGGGGGTACCCAGCAGCAGGTCTGCGCAGAACATCTGGTTGGGGGGCGGCTCCTTGGCGGGCTCCACGTAGTGCACCTTCACCCCGGCGAGCTTGTAGGCCGAGGCCACGGCGTCGTGCTGCACGCCGGCCTGCACCGCGTCCAGGGGCTCGAGCATGAGCACCGCGTCCGGGTCCGCCGAGTGGCGCAGCTCCGCCCCCGGGCGGTGCATGAGCACGGCCCGCAGGGTCGCCCACTCGGAGTCCACGCCGCAGCGGGCCCAGTGGGTCCCCAGCTCCTCGCGATGGGCCGCCTCTCGGGGCCGCCAACGGGCTCCGCCGTAGGCCGCCGGCCCGCTGGGGTCTCTGTTCGCGTCCACCTTGGGGTCCATGGACATGGCTCAGGCCTCCTCAGACGCCTCCCGGACCGCGCGCTGGACCTCGGCGTACTTCTTGTACGACAGGCCGTAGAGCTCCAAAAATCCCCGGGCCAGCTCCCGGTCGAAGGTGTCCCCCTCCGAGTAGGTGGCCAACCCCTTGTCGTACATGCTGAAGGGGCTGCGGCGGCCCGTGATGCGGGCGAGGCCCGCGCTCACCCGGATGCGCACGTCCCCGGTGAGGGTCTTGTTGGACTGCACCAGGAAGGCCTGCAGGCACTCGCGCAACGGCCCGAACCACAGGCCGTCGTAGATGAGGTTGGCGAAGTCCTGCGAGAGCTTGCGCTTGTAGTTGAAGGTGGGGCGATCCAGGCAGATGCGCTCCAGCTCGGTGTGGGCCATGTGGATCAGGGTGGCCGCCGGCGCCTCGTAGACCTCCCGGGACTTGAGCCCCACCACGCGGTTTTCCACCATGTCGATGCGCCCCACGCCGAAGGTCCCCGCCAGGTCGTTGAGGTACTCGATGAGCTCCACGCCTCCCATGGCGCGCCCGTCGATGGCCCGCGGGATCCCCTGCTCGAAGGAGATCACCAGCTCCACCGAGCCGCGCGGCGCGTTGGATGGATCCTTGGTCATGCGCCAGGCGTCGGGCGGCGGCTCCTGCCACAGGTCCTCCATCTCGCCACACTCGATGGCGCAGCCCCAGAGGTTCTCGTCGATGGAGTAGGGTTTCTCCAGGGTCACGGGCACCGGGATGTCGTGAGCGCGGGCGAACTCCACCTCGTCCTCGCGGGTGAGCAGGTCCCACTGCCGCAACGGGGCGATGATCTTCAGATCGGGCCCGAGCCCGCGCACCGCCACCTCGAAACGCACCTGGTCGTTGCCTTTGCCGGTGCAGCCGTGGGCCACGGCCTCGGCGCCATGCTGCCGCGCCACCTCCACCAGCCGCTGGCCCAGCAGGGGGCGCCCCAGCGCGGTGTGCAGCGGATACATCCCTTCGTAGATCGCCGAGGCCTGCACGGCCGGCCAGATGAACTCCCTGACGAAGCGCTCGCGCAGGTCGTCTACCTCGGCGGCCACCGCCCCCGTGCTCAAGGCCTTGGATTTGACGGCGTCCAGATCCTCGCCCTGTCCCAGATCGCCGGTATAGGTGATGATCTCCGAACCGGGGAAGGTCTCCTTGAGCCAGGGGATCATCACCGAGGTGTCCAGACCGCCAGAATACGCTGCCACAATCTTCATCGTGCTCTCTCCGATTGGGCTGTGACCCACCCGCGGGCCCGCGCACGCCAGGCCACGGGCGGTGGAAGCGTAGCGATATCACAGTCGCAGCCCTTGCGCCAACGCTTCGCCCGTTTTCGCGACACGCCGCGGGTCCTCGTGAGCCCGGGCCGATCGGGCCCGGGTTTTCGAAACCACGGAGACGCCCCTGGCGTCTGCTGCGAACGGCCGAAATCGGGCTATATCCGGATCTCTCACCACGATAATGACCCGTTTTT
>CAYFWA010001004.1:1706-2601 GCA_964346625.1 uncultured Myxococcales bacterium | reverse complement strand
ACTGAACCCTCGTGTCCGGGGCGGAGGGGCCGAGGGGCGGAGGGGCCGCCCCGGACACGAGGGTTCAGTTGCCGGGGCCAGCGAGCAGCGCGCTCTGAACGGCGGCGATCAGATCGTCGACCTGAAACGGCTTCTCCACGAAGGTCACCCCGTAGTCGCGCTTGATCTGTTCGAGCATCTCCGGCTGCTTCCAGACCGCCGAGGTCACGATGATGGGAACCTTGCTGCCGTGCTCGCTTTCGCGGATGGCCCGACAGACGGAGAACCCATCGAGTCGCGGCATGAACAGATCCACGATCACCAGCCGGGGGAGCGCCTCGGCGAAGCGCTCCATCGCCTCCATGCCGTCGGCCGCCATCACGAGCTGAAAACCGTGTCCCTTGAGCTGAGGGTGCTGTGTGAGCGTGGCCTGCAGGATGCGCTGGGTCATCCGATCGTCTTCGGCGATGAGCACCTTGGGTGCCTCTTGCATGCCGCGCTCCTCCTGACTCGCTGACTCGTCCAGTGGAGCCTCGCCGCGATCTCGGGGGCCGAGCTCGAGCGAGGGTCATCCTGGATCCGTTTCCTTCGTGGCTCGAAAAATACCGCATCGCCGGCCCGCGCGCCAGCGTGGATGTCGCCTCGCGAATCCTCGCACCACCCAGCCCACGGGCAATTGGGTAGAAAACGATCCATGAGGCACGATTGCCGGGTGTCACCCACGCCGAATTCTGATATAAAGGCGGAACGGCTTAATATAGTTACAAAAAGCATGGATAGCCCCGAAAAGAAGCCCCCCAGGGGGCCTGGCGATACTTTGGAGGGGCCCGACGAAGACACGGGTGCTTCTGCGCCAGACGACATCGCGGATCTCGTCCCCCCAGTGGTGGCCGAGGGAGCCCGCACTCGTCCGTAT
>CAYFWA010001004.1:0-1606 GCA_964346625.1 uncultured Myxococcales bacterium | reverse complement strand
GTCTCGCGGCATGTCTCGCGGCATGTCTCGCGGCATGTCTCGCGGCATGTCTCGCGGCATGTCTCGCCGAGCACCAAGGTGGGTCGGGACTCGTCTGGTTCCGACGCGGGAGCGCCCATCCCGGCCGCACCCGTCAGCGGCCCCAACGTCACCGTAGCCGCCACGCCCGGGGCCCGGGCGACGCAACGCGTCTCGCGTCCCTCACAGAGCCCAGATTGCGGCGAGGGGAATGACGACACCGCGGAGTGGCGTTTCGACGAAGCTCTGTCGGAGCGCCAGACCGAGGGGGAGGACTCCCACGTCATCGGAGGACGCTATCGCATCCTGGAGGGGGTCGCCATGGGCGGCATGGGGGCGGTCTTCAAGGTCCGGCACCTCTCGCTCGGCAAGGAGTTCGCCCTCAAGATCATCCACCAGGCGATGTCGAGCAACTCCCAGATGCTCAAGTTCTTCTCCCGCGAGGCGCAGGTGCTGAGCCGCCTGGATCACCCCGCGATCGTCCGGATCACCGACTTCGGGCACGACGAGCGCTTCGGGGCCTACCTGGTGATGGAGTACCTCGACGGCGAGTCGCTGCACGCGCGGCTCACGCGCGAGAAGCGGCTGGCCCTCGGCCCGGCGCTCACCGTGGGGCTCCAGATCGCCGAGGCGCTGCACCACATGCACAGCGCTGAGCTCATTCACTGCGACATCAAGCCCGAAAACATCTTCCTGGTGCGGCAACAGGACGGCAGCCGGCAGCGCATCCTCGCCAAGGTCATCGACTTCGGGCTCTCCAAGAGCATGGCCGCCGGAGCGCGGCTGGACGCCTCCGAGATCGGCGGGACCCCGATCTACGCCGCCCCCGAGCAGATCGAGGGCCTCGCGCCGCAGCCCAGCATGGACATCTACGCCATGGGGGAGCTGCTTTACCACATGCTCACCGGAACGCCGCCCTTCACCGGCTCCACCCCGGAGATCTGCACGCAGAAGCTAACCGGCACGCCCCCCACGGCGTCGAGCCAGCTCGACGAGGAGCTCGACGAGAACCTCGAGGCCCTGATCATGAAGACGCTGCAGCGGCGCCCCGATGCCCGCCCTTCGTCCATGGCCCAGGTGGTCTTCGAGCTGCGGACCGTGATGGACATGCTCCAGGTGAGGACCCCGCGACGCGCCCGGGGAGGGGATCCCCAGAGCCTGCCCCGCGTCCCCACCGCCCACGCCCCACAGCAGGCCATCGCCTGCGATGGCTGCCCATTGCCCGTATTCCGGACCGACGCGGAGGCGACCCTCACCAGCGTGAACCCGGCCTTCGCGCGCCTGCTGCGCGAGTCGGCCGACAGCCTGCCGGGGACGCGGCTCGGAAGCACGCGGCTGGGCAACGTCTACTCCCAGATCGACCAGGATCTGCGCGACACCTGCGCCGCCGGCACCCCACAGCAGCGGCTGGTGACCTTCGGCGGTCGGGGCGGACAGCAGACCACGCTGCTGCTGTGGTTGGTGCCGCAGCCCAGCGAGGGCGACCAGTCCGCCGGGCTGTGGGGGATGGTGGTCCCGCTGCAAGAGGGCTTGATCTAGCCTGAAGTTCCCGAACACTTTTCGGACGTCGTCCGCAGCAACAACCTGA
>CAYFWA010001003.1:0-2603 GCA_964346625.1 uncultured Myxococcales bacterium | reverse complement strand
CCTCCTCGGCGCCCGTGCTGTCGTCGGGCTCGTCGACCGGGGCAGCAACGGGGGTCTCCGCGACCCGATCGGGGTGGAACTCGCCGGTTTCCTCCTCGGCGCCCGTGCTGTCGTCGGGCTCGTCGACCGGGGCAGCACGGATCACCGGACGCTCGAATTTCATGGTCTTGCGCTTGTCGAACTCCCGAGGCGCCCGTTTGGGGGCACAGTCGGGGTTGCCGTCGGGGTTGCCGTCGGGGTTGCCGTCGGGGTTGCCGTCGGGGTTGCCGTCGTGCTGGGTGGTCATGGCTCGTGTCCAATGGCTGAAGCGAAAGGGTTATGATATCGGCGGCGGTCGCGATGACAACCCCCCTGGTTGGGGGATCGCGCCTCTGGTTGGGGGATCGCCCCCAAGGAATGTTTCAATTCAACGGGGTGTCGATGGGGTACCGAGCCGATGGGAGAAGGTGGCCGACGGGAGAGGCTGGGCGGGGCTCGGGGGCTACTCGTCTTCGGGAAAGCCGAGCTTGAGCCGGAGCCGGCCGGGCCACTGCACGTCGTCGCTCGATTCGTCCTGCCCGAGCTGATCGAGCCGTTCCCACCCCTCGCGCTTGCCCTGCTGCCAGAGCTGCACGGCGCGCTGCAGATCGATGCGCTCGCGCTGGCCGGTGATCTCGTCCACCAGGTAGTAGATGTCACCGGATTCGGTCACCGCGAGCACGCTCCCCTCGGGGTTGCGCATCAGCCAGATGGGCTCTCGGGTTTTGCGCGTGAAGACCACTTTGCTCCTCCGTATCCTCTTTTCTGGGAGGGAGTGTACCATCAATCTCCAGAGGCGAAACCCCGGCGGACGAATCGATCCCAGCCGGAGCTCGTGCGTTGCATGAATTCCGGCCCGGCAGGGTCCTCTGCCGGGTCTCGAAATGAGGCGACTCAGCCCGGAGCGCCTACGGTCGGCCGCAGATCCGAGCGGATCCGAAACCTCGAGCACGGAACCATGACCAGGAGAGAAATGAACGATTCTAATGGATTGAGTTTTTGCGGGTGGTCGCGGGCCCTTGGGGCGTGGTGGGCGGTCGCCAGCCTCGGCCTGCTGGTGGGTGAAATCGGGTCGGCCACGGGGTGCGCGCCCGGGACCCGGGCACGCGCCACGGCAGGCGCCAGGCCCGCCGCCGCTGGCGCGCCGACCCCGGCGCGGGTCGATTCGCTCGTCTCCCGGTTCGAGCGGCGGGCCAAGGCGTGCTTTCCCGAGATCTTCCACGAGTCCGTCGGCCGCGCCCCCGCCGCGGCGGACCGGCGAGCCACCGCGCTACGGAAGAAGGCCCTCGCGGGCCTTTCGGCCGAGCTTCGCGCCTGCCTCACGGGCCGGGGCTACCGGGGCCAGGCGCAGCTCGGCGCCGAGACGGTGCGTCGGTGGATCCGGCTCGAGGGGTGCGAGGCCTTCGCCCGCGCCGCCCTCGGGAGCCGGGCCTGCTTTGCCCTGCAGGCAGCGCTGGAGCAGGCCGGGCTCCCGGTGGCGGCGGCTCCCCGCAGTCACCGGCCGGCTCCGAGCCGCCCCTTCACCGCCTGCGCCAAACCCGAGCCGCCCGATGCCCGGGGGTACCTCGCCGCCTCCCACATCTTGATCTTCTTTCGCGGCGCGAAGCGGGCCCCGGGCAGCGTGACCCGCACCCGCGTCGCCGCGAGGGCCCTGGCGGCGAAGATCGCCGCCCAGGCCAGGCGCCCCGGCGCCGACTTCGCCGCGCTGGCCCGCAAGCACTCCGAGGGCCCCTCCCGCGCGCGTGGTGGCCGGCTCGGCGCCTTCCCCCCGAACCGCATGGTGCCCCCCTTCTCCCAGGCGGTGCGGCGCCTGTGTATCGGGCAGATCTCCGATCCGGTGCTCACGCGGTTCGGCTACCACGTGATCCGTCGGGATCGCCCCTGATCCCGAAATCCCCAAATCCCGATCGTTCCTGATCCCGGCGGAGCCGGCGCTGCCGGCTCCGCCATCCCGCCGCTCCCGGATTGTTTGTCCGAGAATAGATACTATACTAATAAAGTGGGTAATATAGGAGAAAACCATGCGTTCGAAATCCAACCCCGTCAACATCATCAAGCCCGGTCAAGGACAGACGTCGGTCTGGGATTACCCCCGGCCGCCCAGCGTGGAGGCGGTGACCGAGGTGGTGCGGGTGCTCTGGCTCGGCCGCACGGTGGCCGAGACCTACGGCGCGGTGCGGCTGCTGGAGACGGCGAGCCCTCCCACCTACTACGTGCCTCCTTCCGACGTGGACCCCTCGCTTCTGGTGCCAGGCGACCGGCGGACGTTCTGCGAATGGAAGGGCACGGCGCAATACTTCGATCTGCGCCTGGGCGATCAGGTGAGCCCCGAGGCGGCCTGGAGCTACCCCGACCCCCTCCAACCCTATCGGGCGCTGCGGGAGTACCTGTCGTTTTATCCGGGTCGGGTCACCGCCTGCTACGTGGGCTCGACGCGCGTGAAACCCCAGCCAGGCGCCTACTACGGAGGGTGGGTCACTCCAGACCTGGTGGGCCCCTTCAAGGGAGAGCCCGGCACCGAAGGGTGGTAGTCGGTTGCGGCGTACACTCGCCGATCGGGGAGGCCCGGATCAGCGCAGCGCGTG
>CAYFWA010001002.1:0-2605 GCA_964346625.1 uncultured Myxococcales bacterium | reverse complement strand
TTGCGCCTCGGCGCCCTCGGTGCGTCGAACTTATTCTTGCGCGAGCCCTAACCCGCGATGACCTTCACGTGCACCTTGCGGGTGCGGGGGCCGTCGAATTCGCAAAAGAACACGCCTTGCCAGGTCCCGAGCAGCGGTCGGCCCCCCTGCACCAGCAGGACCTGGGAGCTGCCCACCAGGGCGGACTTCACGTGGGCGTCGGCGTTGCCCTCGGCGTGACGGTAGTCCCCGCGCTCGGGCACCAGGCGGCTGAGGGTGGTGTCCAGGTCCCGCGCCACGTCCGGGTCGGCCGACTCCTGGATGGTGATGGCGCCCGTGGTGTGGGGGCAGTAGACGTAGGCCACGCCCTCCGGGGTGCTCGTGGCGGAGATGGCGTCGCGCACCTGGGAGGTGATGCTCACGAGCTCCTCGCGGCTTCGGGTGCGCACCTCGAAGGTCTGCAGGGCCGTGGTGGGGGTGTCTGGGCTTGCGGTCTTGCTCATGGGGACCCCTCCGAATTCTCCTGTCGTGACGGCTGGCGAGCCGCGGGTCGTTTCGTAGGTTCCGGCGTGGCCGTTTTCGGCTGCGTCGTGCGGCGCTTGGTTCCCGGCGGCGTCAAGATGGACAGACCGGCCGCGTGGAGCGCCCAGATCCGTCCCTGAGGGTCGCGGGCGATGTCGCGGACGCTGCGCTGCAGCAAGCCGTCGGACTCGTCCCAGCTCTGGACCTCGTCGCCGACGAGGTGGTGCACGCCGGTGTCGGAGCCGAACCACAGGCTGCCGTCTCGCTCGGCGGCGAGGGTCTGCACGCGGGAGGCGCGCGGGCCGTAGCCGGTGAAGTGCCAGACCCCACCGTCGTAGCGGCCGAGCCCGCCGGGGGTGGCGATGTAGAGCTGGCCGGCAGGGGTCACGGCGATGTCCTGGACGAGCTCGGAGCGTAGCCCGTGGTTTTCGGTGAAGGTGCGCAGGGCGCCCTGCGGGTCGATCTGGATCACCCCCCGGCGGCTGGCCAGGTAGGTGTTACGCTCCCCAAAGGCCACGCCGGTGAGCTCGGAGTGGATCCCGAGGCTCCCCTCGGTGCGCGGCAGATCCGCGCCGCGGCCGTGGATCGTCACCGCGCCGGAATCCAGGCTCACCACCGCCACGCCCACCCCCCGCTGGCTCTCTCCCTCCCTCAGGCGCAGGCCGATCCAGAGCCTTCCCCGAGGATCGACCTTGGCGAAGGCGGCCGTGAGACGTCCCTGCTTGGAGCGCAGCGCCGGGTCGAGCTCCAGGGGCTGATAGCGCTGGCCCTTCCGGCGGGCCACGTCCAGGCCGCCGCGTCCGTTTTGCACCACCACGAGATCGCTGCGGCGGTCTCGACCGATCCACTGGACGGTGGCGTTGATCTCGGGGGTGTAGACCAAGGCGTCCCACCCCGTCTCGGTGCGGCGAAACAGACGGGCGCCGGTGGCCATCCGGCACCGCTTTCCCGCGGGGCACCGCACAGACAGGCGGTGGGCGCCGCGGATGAGGCCGTTGGTGCGGAAGTACTGCAGGGCGTCGCCGTTGTAGCGCGCCACGCCGAGGCTGCGGCTGCCGATCCACAACCATCCCAGCGCTTTCTGTACCGTGGTCACGTGGCGGGGGAGCTGCCTTTCGAGCCGACGGGAGATGAACTCGGGGGCTGTGCGGGTCAAGGCGTCGAGCTCCAGCGGTCCATCCGGCGTCTCGGGCTCGACGCGCTCGGTGAGCTCGAAGGTGCCGCGGTCGGTGCCCAGCAGCAGCTTGCCCCGGGCGAAGTGGGCCCACCGCAGGGAGGTGGCGGGGTCGGGGCGGTACCGGTGCCAGCGTCCGCGGTGGCGATACACGAGCTGTTCGCGACGCGGGCCCACGATGGCCAGGACGCCGTGCGGGCCTCCCACCAGGAACCGAACGGCTGGGGCCGGGCCGCCCAGCCGCTCGGCGTCCACGGAGGCGCAGCGCGCGCCCTGGCAGCGCAGGATGCCCTTGCGCCGAGTGCCCACCCAGAGCGCCGAGACGCGGGTGTCCCAGTGCATTCCGGTGACCGCGACGCCCGTGAGCAAAGTCTTCCACGTTTCCCTCTGGAGCCGGACCAGGCCCGTCTGGCCGCCCACGTAGAGCGTCCCGTCGCCGGCGGTGGCCATGGCGGTGAGCCCCTCACCCAGCGGACAGTCTCCGAACTGGGTCAAGCTGCCGCGCTGGTAGCGGGCGATGCCCGTCGCCGTTCCCACCCACAGGGCCTTGTCGGCGCCCTGGGCGAGGGTGAGGATGTCGTTGCCGGGCAGGCCGTCGTCGATGGTGAGCACGCGGACCTGCTTGCGCTGCAAATCCCAGGTCACCAGCCCCTCGCTCGTGGCCACCCACAGGGTCTCGTCGTAGGCGGTCACGTCGCGCACGCTCCCGGCCTCGGTGAACACCGCGATCCGAGAAGCGCGGCTCGCGTCCGGGCTACGGGCGGAGCGGGGGCGGGGGCAGCCCGTCGTCGAGCCCAAGCTCAGGGACAACGTGAGACCAAAGAGCGCGACTGTACGGAAGGAAGGGAACACTGTACGGAAGGAAGGAAACAAGGGAGCACCTCCTGGAGGATGCGCGGAGACGGCAACGGACCGAGGGCGCCGGGTCCG
>CAYFWA010001001.1:0-2605 GCA_964346625.1 uncultured Myxococcales bacterium | reverse complement strand
GGACATCCCCCCTGAACGTGAACATCAGGGATACAAACCCAGCTCGAGCTGCAGCCCTCCCGCACCGCCGGGTCCGTAGGGCTCTGCCACCAGGAAATACTCCCCGGGCGGCATCCCGGGGACGACCGCGGCGATGGGGAGCCCCGGGGAGCCGCCGTCCACGCAGCGGTGCTCGGCGGCGTCGCAAGCGCTGCCCGGACCCGCGGCGCACATCAACGCCACGGCGTGATCGCTGAAGCTGAGCTGGCTGGCGTTCACGTGCAGATCCCCCGGGGTGGTCGTTTGAAATCGCAGCACCACGTCGCCGCCTCCCCCACCCCGAGCGCAGCTCACGGTAAACAGGTCAGAGGCGCTGGTGGTGTCCACGGTGGCCAAGACGGGCACGCCGGGCTGCAACGTGCCGAGATCCCGTTGCGGCACGCAGGCGCCGGGGCCGCAGGCCGCGGTGCCCACGCAGTCGAAGTCGGCGCAGTCCCGGTGGCCATCCCCGTCGTTGTCCAGATCGTCGTGACACAGGGACTCGGGCAGACACAAGGGGTGGGCGAAGCAATCCGGATCGGCGCAATCCGTCAAGCCGTCCCCGTCGTCGTCCACCTGGTCGTCGCACAGCTCTTGGAGCGGATCATGCACCGACAGGGAAACGGTCCCCAGGCCGGTGCGGTCACCGGACACGGTATCCACCAGCACGAAGTAGCGAGCCGCCGGGAGCCCCACCAGCGTGGTCCGGACCGAGCGGCCGCTCCCCCCGGGATCCACGCAGCGCAGCTCGGCGCTATCGCACCACGAGCCCGGGCCGGCTTCGCCGGTTACCGCCAGAACATGGTCCCCGCTCTGCTCCAAGGCCACCACCACGTTGGCCGGGGACGACAGCGAGAAGGCGTAGACCACCTCCGGGCCATCCCCCCCGCAGCTCGGAGCGTTGTCGTCGGTGGCCAGGGCGGTGTCAAAGGGCTGCACCACCTGGGCGCCCCGCCCGAGCTGCCCGAAATCGGCGTTCACCACGCAGTCGGACCCCACACAGGTGGCGGTGCCGGAGCACTGGACGTCAGCGCAATCGATCTTCGAGTCGCCGTCGTCGTCCACGCCGTTGCCGCAGATCTCCGGGGGAAGGCAGGCGGGGGCGGAGGCGCAATCGGGGTCGTCGCAATCGATCAGCGCGTCGCCGTCGTCGTCGGTGCCGTTGTCACAGATCTCCACCAGACATCCCGCCGAGCCGGCGCACTCGTCGTCGTCGCAGTCCACCAGACCATCGCCGTCGTCGTCCACGCCGTTGTCACAGATCTCCTCACCCCCGGGCAAGATGGAGAAGCTGAGCTGCACCTGTCCGGTGGTCGAGCCCTCCGCCGGACCCACCACCAGCCGGTAGGTCCCGGGGGGGAGCCCCGTCTGCTCGAGCTGCAAAAGCTCCTCGGGCAGCACCTCACACCGCAGCTCGTCCGTCTCACAGCTCAGTCCCGGTTGCTCCTCGCGAAACAGCGCCACCACCAAGCCGTCGTCCACCGGGGCGGCAGACAATCGGAGGTGAAACCCCACCGCCACCGTGAACCGCAGGTGGTAGGCAGGGGGCCCGGCCGCGCACGACGGGCTGGGAAGCCCCACCGACTCCGCCGTGTCCACCGCGGTGGACCGGGTGTCCCCCGGGCTCAGGGGACCGAGCGACAGATCCGGATCACACCCCCCACAGGCGGCGTGCCCGGCGCAGTCGGCGTCCTCACAGTCCGTGTCCCCGTCGCCGTCGTCGTCGAGCCCGTTGGAGCACTGCTCCTCGTCGAGACACTCCAAGGCCTCGGCACAATCGGGGTCCTCGCAGTCGGTGAGGCCGTCGCCGTCGTCGTCGAACCCGTTGGAGCACACCTCGTCGCCCTGGCAGCGGGGATGCGCGAAGCAGTCCGGGTCCGCGCAGTCCGCGGAGCCGTCTCCGTCGTCGTCCTCGCCGTTGTCGCACAGCTCGCGACTCTCGAGCAGGCAGTTCTCGTCGCAGCCGTCGCCCGCCACCAGGTTGCCGTCGTCGCACAGCTCCCGCCCCTCCACCTCGCCATTGCCGCAGACCGGCAGCTTGGGATCCTGCCCACAGGCGCTCAACGTGAGGGCGGCCCACCCCAAGAGGAAAGAGCAGAGGATCTTTCTGGAAACACGCATCATCGCAGGCACGCGCCCGGGGACGCGGGCTCCGCTCCAGACCTGAACACGGGTTCCGCTCCAGACCTGGACACGGGTTCGGCTCCAGACCTGGACGCGGGTTCAACTCCAGACCTAGACACGGGATCGGCTCCAGACATGACCCGAGTATGCCAGCGAAACCCGCGGGCGTCCACGTGACACCGGGGCCCAGCGGGCTCCGCTTGCCTCGCCGGGGCCGCCCCTCCACCCGCAGACGCCCTGCAGCTCTCCGAGCTGGAGGCGATCTTTCGTGGCGCTTCCATCGCCCTGATCCTGGTGGATCGCCACCGCCAGGTGCCGCGATTGAACCACGCCGCCGGCCACCGCAGCGGCTCACAGCGCGGGCAGCACGTGCTCGCCAGCCGCATCGAGAATCCCCATATCTACGGCTCTGTCCGAATTTCTCAACGGGATTTGTACTGCACTTATGAAATGTTGACTGCTG
>CAYFWA010001000.1:0-2607 GCA_964346625.1 uncultured Myxococcales bacterium | reverse complement strand
CCCGTCGAGCCGGCCCCCGTCGAGCGGGCCCCCGTCGAGCCGGCCGCCGCCCCGGAGCCGCCCGCCGAGGCCGAGGCCGAAGCCGAGGCCGAAGCGGTGCCCGCCGCCCCGGAGACCCCGGCGGCCAAAGCCGCGACCGAGCCGGCGCAGGAGGCACCGGCGCCAACCCCACCGCGGCACTCCGAGCCGGAGCCCCCCATCGCCGAGGCGGCCCCGACCCAGAGCGCCGAGCCGGTCGAAGCCGAGACCGCCGAGCCCGTCGAGACCGCCAAGCCCAGCCCGGCAGGAGAGCCCGAGGAGGAGAAGCTCGGTCCCACGGGCCGCTTCATCGACCTCAACAAGACCGGCGTGCCCCGCGTGGTGATCACCGATCTGGGTCAGCAGCCCGGCACCCCCCGGGGACGGCGCGAGTATTTCCCGGGTCGCGATCGCCGCGGCCCGCCGGGCCGCTACCGCAGCGGACAGGGCACCCGCGCTGCCAAGGGTCGGCGCCAGAAGCAAAGGCCCAAGGGGCCGGCCCAGAAGACCGAGATCACCATCCCGGCCGAGCACAAGCGCCGCATCCGAATGGAAGACGCCATCTCCACCGGTGACCTGGCCAAGCAGATGGGCATCAAGGCCACCGACGTGCTCAAGAAGCTCTGGGGCCTGGGGATGACCGGCATCACCATCAACAGCACCCTGGACTACGACACCGCCAGCGTGCTCGCCGCGGAGTTCGGCTTCGAGGTGGAAAACGTCGCCTTCCAGGAAGAGGAGATCCTCAAGACCGCCGAAGACGCCACGGAGGATATGGTGGATCGGCCCCCGGTGGTCACCATCATGGGCCACGTGGATCACGGCAAGACCTCTCTGCTGGACGCCATCCGCAAGTCCGACATCGTCGGGGGCGAGGCGGGCGGGATCACGCAGCACATCGGCGCCTACAAGGTCAAATCCAAGCACGGCGCTCTCGTGTTCATCGACACGCCCGGCCACGAGGCCTTCTCGGCCATGCGCGCTCGGGGCGCCAACGCCACGGACGTCGTGGTGCTGGTGGTGGCCGCCGACGATGGCGTCATGCCGCAGACCCGGGAGGCCATCCAGCACTCCCAGGCCGCGGAAGTGCCCATCATCGTCGCCATCAACAAGGTCGACAAGGAGCAGGCACAGCCCGAGCGGATCAAGCAGGACTTGACGGGCTTCAACCTGGTCCCGGAGGACTGGGGTGGAGACACGATCTTCTGCGAGGTGTCGGCCATCACCAAAAAGGGGATCGACGGCCTCCTCGAGATGATCGCCTTCCAGGCCGAGATGCTCGAGCTGAAGGCCAACCCCGAGAAGCTGGCCGCCGGCGTAGTGCTCGAGGCGCAGCTCGACAAGGCCCGGGGCCCGGTGGCCACCCTGCTGGTACAAGAGGGCACCCTGCGGCCCGGTGACACCGTCGTGGCCGGCGAGAACTATGCCCGCATCCGCGCCCTGGTGGACGATCGGGGCCGCAACGTCAAGGAGGCGCCCCCCTCCACCCCGGTTCAGATCCTGGGGCTCAACGGCGTGCCGGACGCCGGCGAGTCCTTCAACGGCGTGACCGATGAAAAGGACGCCAAGCGGATCTCCTCCCACCGCGAAGAGCAGCGACGCCGCAAGGAGGTGGCCACCGCCGGGCCGGGCACGAGCCTGCTGGAGCGGCTCGCCCGCGGGGAACAGAAGGAGCTCAAGGTGGTCCTCAAGGCGGATCAGCAGGGCACCAGCGAGGCGGTGCGCGAGGCCCTATCCAAGCTCTCCACCGAGAAGGTGGAGCTGTCGGTGGTAGGCTCCGCGGTGGGGGCCATCACCGAGTCGGACATCAACATGGCCAAGGCCGCCGACGCGCTGGTGGTGGGCTTCCACGTCCGCCCCACCAAGCAAGCCCGCGATCTCGCCGAGCGCGAGAGCGTCGACATCCAGATGTACAACGTCATCTACGAGATGCTCGACGACGTGAAGGACGCCATGCGGGGCCTGCTGCCCAAGGAGCGGCGCGAAAAGCCCGTGGGCCACGTGGAGGTGCGCGACACCTTCACCATCCCCAAAGTGGGGACCATCGCCGGCTGCTTCGTGCTCGACGGCAAGATCTCCCGCAACTCCCTTTTGCGCGTGTTCCGCAACAACGTCCAGGTCTACGAGGGGAAGGTCGCCTCCCTGCGTCGCTTCAAGGAGGATGTCCGGGAAGTGGACAAGGGCTACGAGTGCGGGATCGGTATCCAGAACTACAACGACATCAAGGTGGAAGATCTCATCGAGGTCTACGAGATCGAGGAGGTCGCCGCCGAGCTGTAGGCCCACGCGGCCGTCCGCCTGCCGGCCTCCACGCTCCCCCGTCGGAACCCCGGCCCCGCCGGGTGAGGGCTCGCGAATGAATCACTTCGAAGGACCGAGGCCGTCGAGGCGATTCTGTGCCAAGGAGCGAGAAGGCCGAATATCGGGGAATATTCGGCCGCCGAGCGACACAGGCACAGTTACCGGATCGGCGGCCGAATCCCGAAGTGATTCATTCGCGGGGCCTTAGGCCCTGATCACGAATAGTCTGATCGTCAGGCCGCCGATCCATCCCGGCTGGCTGCGTTGCTCATCGGTTGAATATCCCAC
>CAYFWA010000999.1:0-2611 GCA_964346625.1 uncultured Myxococcales bacterium | reverse complement strand
GCTTTTTCGGGGCGAGGGGGGATGGGACATCCCCCCTGAGAGATTACTGCCGGACAAGCCCGAGGTGGCGCCCTGCACCGTGGAGTGCCCGGCGCACCTGTGCGTGCAGTCCTACGTCTCCCTCATCGCCTCCGGGCGCTACGCCGACGCCGCCGGGGCCGTGCGCGAGCGGATCCCCCTGCCCGCCTCCGTGGCCCGGGTGTGCCACCGTCCCTGCGAGCCCACCTGCTCCCGGGTGGGCTACGACGAGCCTCTGGCCATCAACGCCCTCAAGCGCTTCGCCACCTCCTTCGAGGATCACGAGCAGGTGGCCCAACAGCTCCAGCGCCGGCTGGCCGAGGCCCCCACCCGCGGCCGCCAGGTGGCCGTGGTGGGGGGCGGGCCGGCGGGGCTGAGCGCGGCCCACGACCTGCGGCTGCGCGGCTTCGAGGTGGCGCTGTACGAGGCCGCCCCGCGCCTGGGCGGCATGCTCACCCTGGGGATCCCCGCCTACCGCCTCCCGCGCGAGGTGCTCCACGCCGAGATCGAGCTCATCGAATCCCTGGGCATGGATCTGCACCTGAACACGCGGGTGGGCGAGGACGTCGGCTTCGATGAGCTGCAGTCCCGCCACGACGCGGTGCTGCTGGCCACGGGCGCCTGGCGCGGCAACCGCCTGGGGATCCGGGGCGAGGACCTCCCCGGGGTGTACGATGCGCTGACGTTCCTCAAGGCCGCCAACCTGGGGACGCCGACCGCGCTCGGGGACCGGGTGGCGGTAATCGGCGGTGGAGACGCCGCCATCGACGCAGCCCGGGTGGCGCTGCGGCTCGGCAGCCAGGTCACCATCTACTACCGCCGCACGGCCGAGGAGATGCCCGCGGCGCCCGACGAGGTCCGGGCCGCCCGCGAAGAGGGCATCGACATCCGGTTCCTGATCACCCCGGTGCAGGTGCAGCCCCACGCCGACGGGGACCGGATGGCGGGCCTCACCATGATCCGCACCGCCCTCGGCGAGCCGGATCCGTCGGGCCGCTGCCGCCCGGTGCCCATCAAGGGCAGCGAGCACGCGGTCTACTGCGACAACGTCATCGTGGCCATCGGCCAGCGGGCGGACCTGGGCTTTGTCCCCGAGGACGTGGCGCGCACCCGGCAGGGCACCGCCGCGGCGGATCCCGCCACCGGCGCCACCTCCCGCCCCGGCCTGTTCGCCGCCGGCGACGCGGTCACGGGTCCCAAGACGGTGATCCACGCCATCGCCGCGGGCCAGCGCGCCGCCCACGGCATCGACGCCTACTTCAGCGCCCGGGCCGGGCAGGAGCAGGAGCAGGAGCAGGAGCAGGAGAAGGCACAAGAGCAACCGCAGGCGCAGGCACAGGCGCAGGCACAGGCGCAGGCCTGGGCGGTGACGCCCCTGGTGGGCGCCAGCCTGGACGAGGCCGACGCCAGGGCCTTCCAGTACACCCCCCCCGGGGTCACCTCCGCCCAACGCGTGATCATGCGCAAGCGCCCGGCCGCGCAGCGGGTCCGCGGCTTCGAGGAGGTGGAGCTCGGGCTGTCTTCCGACGAGGCGCGCGCCGAGGCGCAGCGCTGCCTGATCTGCGGGCAGTGCGCCAAGTGCAAGTCCTGCATCGAGACCTTCGCCTGTCCGGCCTTCTACCTGAAGGGCGACCGGATCCACATCGACGAGAACCTGTGCAACGGCTGCGGCGTCTGCGCGCAGCTCTGCCCCAACGGGGCCATCCGCCCGCGCGCGGTGCCCCAGGACGGGAGGGCGATATGACCCCCAACACCCCATCTACCACGTCCCCCGCACGTGCCAGCGGCGCCGGCGGCGGCAACGGCGATCCCGCGGACGCGCTCCGGCTGCGGATCTTCCTGTCGGGGGTGGGAGGCCAGGGCTCCATCACCGCCACCCTGGTGATCGGCGAGGCCGCCACCGCCGCCGGGCTCAACGTGCTGTCCAGCGAGATCCACGGCATGGCCCAGCGCGGCGGCATCGTGGAGACCACCGTGCTGCTGGGCGACGTCCACGGCCCCATGATCGCCGACGGCGAGGCGGACGTGCTCATCGGGTTCGAGCCCATAGAGACCCTGCGCTACGTGCGCAAGATCGCGCCCGGCCGGAGCATCGTGCTGATGAACGAGCACCCGGTGATCCCCTTCACCGTGAGCCTCGGCCAGGAGTCCTACCCCGACCCGAACGAGGTCACCGAGCGCCTGCGTGCCGCCGCCGGCCGCCTGGTGAGCTTCGACGCCGTGGCCCTGGCCGCCGAGGCCGGCACGGCCAAGGCCGTGGGCGCCGTGATGATCGGGGCCCTCGCCGGACTCGAGCTGGCGCCCATCCCCTACGAGACCTGGACCGAGGCCCTGCTAGGGCGGGTCCCGGCCAAGCACCGGGAGACCAACATCCTGGCCTTCCACGCCGGCTGGCGCCAGACCGGCGAGGCCGAGCCCCACGCCCCCGCCGCCTCCCGTCGCGCTGCCGCCCGCGGCGAGGAGCTCCCTTCCGCCACGCTCCCTTCCGCCACGCCCCCCCCCGGCACCGCCATCTGACGTTTCCGTCCTCCGTCGACATCGCATCGCAACGCGGGGTGGACGGTAGCCACGCGGCGCGCCCGGCGCCGAGGGT
>CAYFWA010000998.1:0-2612 GCA_964346625.1 uncultured Myxococcales bacterium | reverse complement strand
CGATCGGGAGGGTGTCGGGAGGGTGTCGGGAGGGTGTCGGGAGGGTGTCGGGAGGGTGTCGGGTAGACATCGCGGACCGGCTCGGTGCACAATCGAGTCATCATGCGGAGTCTCATTGCGGTGTGCGCCACCGTCGCGTTTTGCTTTGGCTGCGGGCCCTCGTCCTCCTCGGACCCGCAGCGGGATGCGCAGGTCCCGGGCGATGCCTCGGGCCTGGAGGATCGCGACGCCGCGGTCGACTTCGACGCCGGCGACGCGGCGGTCGCCTCGGACGCCGAGCCGACGCCCGACGCGGCGGTCCCCTGCGATCACACCCGGGTGGATACGAGCTCGCCTCCGGCGAGCGCGAGTTGGCGCTACGGCGGAGGCGTGGGTTACCCGGACCGGCCGCCGGCCACGGGGGATTGCGTGACCGAGGTACAGACGCGGGCGGAGCTCGAGACGGCGCTCGCCGGGGCCGCGGCCGGGGAGGTGATCGTCGTGGCCACCGACGCGCGGATCGACCTCACCGATGCGCCGACCCTGTGCATCAACGCGGGCGTGACCCTGGCGAGCGATCGCGGCGTGGCCGGGCGCCCGGGCGGGCTCCTGTACGTCACGCGCACCGAGAGCCGCGCCGTGCTCGAGGCCTGCGGCGACGACGTGCGCGTCAGCGGGCTGCGCATGTTCGGCCACGAGCCGGGCCAGTGCCCCGACGAGTGGTACAGCCCGAGCCACTCCCAGTGCCAGGGGGACATCGCCGGGGACACGAACTGTCGCGATTGCATGCCCCGCTCCCGGGGGATCCGGATCCAGGACGCAAACCGGCTCGAGGTGGACAACTGCGAGCTCGCGGGCTTCACTTACGGCGCCGTGGAGCTGGTCCGCGCCCACGACGTGCACGTGCATCACAACGAGATCCACCACAACCAGCGGCAGGGCCTCGGCTACGGGGTGGTGCTCAGCGGCATCGGCAACCCCGCGGACGCGCTCGTGGATCACAACCGCTTCGACTACAACCGACATTCGGTGGCCGGCAGCGGCGCCATCGGACAGAGCTACGAGGCGCGAGACAACCTCGTGCTATCCCACGCCAACGGCCACGTCTTCGACATGCACGGCATCAGCGAATCGGCGAGCTGGGACGAGGCCACCCACGGATCCATCACGGTGGCCGGGACCAACCTGCAGATTCACCGCAACACGGTCCTGCCCGCCAACGTGGCGGCTCTCGTGGTGCGCGGCATCCCCACGGAGGGGTCCTGGCTCTACGACAACTGCCTCGCCCGCGCGAGCGCGCCGGAGGCGGCGTTGCAGACCCGCTACACCGGCGCGTTCTACGTGGATCAGCGCCCCGACAGCACCGCCGCGCTGAACTCGTACGGCCAGACGGGGGGCGACTGCGAGCCCACGCGCTTTTGCAGCTCCAGCGGCGGAGCGGGGCCGTGGCGGTACCTGGCGCAGTCCTCGTACCCGCTGGCCGCCCTCGGCTTCGGGGACTTCGACGGCGACGGGATCACCGACGTGCTGCGGCCCGACGGGTCGACCTGGCATTGGCTCTCTGGCGGGGTGGGGAGCTGGGCCTCGCGAAACACCTCCACCGCCGAACTCGTCGCCATGGCCTTCGGGGACTTCGACGGCGACGGTCGCACCGATGTGTTCCAGGCCACCGGGAGCGTCTTCCGGGTCTCCGATGGCGCGGCTTCCCCCTGGCGGGTGCTGCGCAATGCCCCGACGCCCCTTTCCGAGCTCGGCTTCGGGGACTTCGACGGCGACGGCAGCACCGATGTCTTCCGCGCGACGGGCACCCACTGGGAGGTCTCCTCCGGAGGCAGCGCCAGCTTCGTCACGCTGAACACCTCAGGCTACCTGGTCGGCTCCCTGGCCTTCGGGGACTTCGACGGTGACGGGCTCACCGACGTGTTCCGTGCCTCCAGCGGCCAGTGGAGCGTCTCCTACGGGGGGGCCGGAAGCTGGACCGCGATCAATACCTCGGGGGTCGGACTCGCGGAGCTGCGCTTCGCCGACGTCGACGGTGACGGGCACACCGACGTCCTGCGCCCCACCGGCGACGCCTGGGACGTGGTGTGGGCCGGCACCGGCGGCTGGCAGCGGCTCTCCATGCGCAGCCACGCCGAGGTGGCCTTCGGGGACTTCGACGGCGACGGCGCCGCGGACACCTTCCGCACCGGCTGTCACTGAGGCAGCCAGCGTGGAAGGTGTCCGCGGCCTCCGCGGGGCTTCCATGCCGCCTCCGCCGGTGCCCCTACGCGGCCTCTGACTCGAGTTTCGCCCTTCTTTCGTCGCGAGAACGAGCAGAAATCGTGCCTGGCAAGGCGCGACAAGATTTCTGTCGAAGGCGTACTTGCGGTACGTCGAGACAGAAATCGCAGGAGCAACGCAGCCAGGCGCGATTTCGGCCGTTCGCAGCAGACGCCAAGGGCGAAACTCGAGTCTGAAGGCCACGGCGCCCGGAGGATTGCACCGCCCGTGCCGGCTCCCCGGGTGCGCTCAACAGGTCGCGTCTACCGGATGCGGGCTCCTTTGAGGTGAGGTGCTTGCTTGAGAAGATGGTGGGCCCGATCGGGATGGTCGGAGCGGAGGATGCCGAGATGGTAGAGGTTCTTCAAGTG
>CAYFWA010000997.1:0-2621 GCA_964346625.1 uncultured Myxococcales bacterium | reverse complement strand
CCGGGATGGATCGGCGTCCCGAGTGCAGAGTTTATTTTGACCCGCTCCCTAAGCTGCCGCCGACCACAGGTGCGCAGGATATGGCCGCAGGTGCGCAGGATGAGGCTCAGGATGATCAGGCTCGAGACGGTGTTGTTTCAGGCGCGCGGGCGACCCCAAGCCCGGCCCGGCGCGCGGGCGGGGCGAGGGGCGCGGACGCACTACGCGCGGAACCACGTGCGGCATCACGGGCGACCCCAAGCCCGGCCCGGCGCGCGGGCGGGGCGGCAGGGGCGGAGGCGGAGCCTCGGGCTGGCGTGGACCGCCCTGGCGCTGGGCGTGGGGGTGCTGCTTTTCGGGGCGCGGCCGGCCCAGGCGTCTGTTTTCGACGAGGCCACGGGGAGGCTTTCGGTGCAAGACGCGGCCTACGCGGTCACCTTCGACGGGGCCACGGCGATCCCGGCGGCCCTGGAGCCGGAGCTGCTCGACCGCGACGACGAGCCCGTGAGCCTGGGGGCCGACCGGTTCGTGCTGGACCCCGACGGGCTCGAGGGCGCGGGCGCCTTAGAGATGGGCGGGGAGCACCCCACGCTGCGGCTGCACCTTTCGGCCCTCGAGAGCGCCTTCGGCGGGCGGCGGGTGGAGATCCGGTTCTGGCAGCGGGCCCGGGGCACGCGGGTGCGGGCCACGTTGCGGTGGTCGGTGGCCGACGCCACCGATCTGGAGCGGGAGGTGCTCGTTTCGTACTTCCCCTTCCAGCCCTCGGGCCGCATCACCGACGACGGCTGGGAGGAGTATACCTCGGGGCCGGTGGACTTCGCGCTGCCCGGGGGCCAGGGCCCGGCGGTGCTGGAGTTGCAGGACCTCCAGCGCGTGCGTGGCCAGTGGCAGTACCTGTCCTACAGCATCTCGCAGCGGGTGCTCGTGGACGCGCTGGAGATTCGGGACCTGGGGCCGGCCGCGGTGCCGGCCGTGTCCTGCGATCGGCTCAACCAGGCTGCGGCCTGTGGGGCCGAGGGGGTCTGTCTGCTCGGGCGCTGCGTGGACGGCGCCCTGGTGCACGGCCCGCCGCTTCAGGACGACGTTCTGCGGCGCGACTATCTGGACCGGCGCCTGTTCGAGTTCCGGTCCTTCGAAGGCTCCCGGCTGGCCCAGACCCTGCTGCTGACCCTCGAGGAGGCCCTCTCGGGCGTGCGGGGCGAGGCCACCGGCCCGACCTTCTGGTCCGCTTTCCGGACGGGCATCAGCCAGCTCCGCGACGGGCACGCCTCCGGACCCCGGTGGGCGGTCAACGTCGGGGAGCACGTGACCAACCTCGGCCTTTGCATCCACCTCGGCGAGGCGGACCTGCTGCCCGGCGGCGGGCCGGCGCCCCTGGTGTTCGAGCGGGCCCATGACAACCCGGTGGCCGATCAGCTCCGGGTGGGGGACGTGCTCACCGCCATCGACGGCATGGCGCCCTACGACTGGGCACGCGCCGTGGGGCTCGAGGCCGGCCACGCCGGGGATCCGCGCGTCTTCGAGCTGGCGGTGGCCCCGCGGCTGGTGGCCTCGGCGCGGCTCAGCGGCGCCACCATGACCTTCACCCGCTGCCCCGCGCCGCCCGGCGGTGGGGCGCCCGTGGTCTGCGATGCCTCGGAGCTCGAGACGGTGCACCTCGACTTCGCGGCGCAGGCCGAGCAGACGCTGTGGGCCGGCTCGTTGCCCGACTGGCTCGACCACAGCCAGCACTGCGACTACCGCTTCCGCCGGGCCGTGTCCGACGATCAGGTGCGGCGCTACTCCTTTGCCGGCTACCACGATGACGCCGACGGGGTGCGCACCCTGATCATCAACGGGGTGCCGAGCAACTACAGCGAGGCGGGCGAGAACTGGCGCACCACGGTGTACGAAGCCCTGGATCCGCCCCCGGATTACCTCATCCTGGATCAGCGCCTGGGCAACGGCGGCGCCATCGACACCACGGACTTCATCATGGGGCTGTTTCTGAGCGAGGCGGCCTTCGATCGCATGGAGATCGTGCCCCAGCTCGATCGGCCCCTGGACACCGCGGTCTGGGACGAGGTCCAGCGCTGCAGCGGCTACGATAGCTGCGGCAGCTTCATGCGCTGGCAGCTCCACGAGATGTCCGGGCTGCCGGCCGCTCAGCGGGGCGTGGCGGCCACCACGCGGGTGGCCGTGTTGAACGGCCTGGACGTCTCGGGCAACGACTACACCTCGAAGCTGTTCACCTACCGCGAGGGGGCCACGCGCATCTTCAGCGCCGGCCCCACCTACGGCGCCTTCGGGCCCATCGCCACGTTGCCGTCACACCTGGACGAGCTCAGCGGTGGCTCCATGCAGTACTGGGACACGGTGTTCGTGGCTGGGCCGGGGGATCCCCTCGACCGGTTCACCACGGGCACCGGCGTGGATCCCGACGAGATCGTGCGGCAGCGCCAGAGCGACGCGCTGCAGGGCATCGACACCGCCATGGAGGCGGCCCGGGCCTGGCTGCTGCAGCAGCCCTAGGGACAGGAGCGGAGGAAAAGACGCCATGCAGATGAACCGACTCCCTGGCTCCTGGTCCTTGGCCGCGCGATGCTTCCGAGACCATCTCGTCGCAGCTCCCTCGCTCCGATCGTCCGCGGTTCGCGGTGCGG
>CAYFWA010000996.1:0-2623 GCA_964346625.1 uncultured Myxococcales bacterium | reverse complement strand
TTTGCCGCCCTGGAGGCGCTCTACCGGGAGATGGAGCAGGAGGGCACCCGGGTGCTGGAGCAGGGGGGCGCCATCGAGGGCATCGAGCTCGAGCGCTCGGTGGACGCCCGGTTCGTGGGGCAGGGGGCCGAGACCCCGGTGCCCCTGCCGCCCGGGCCGCTCACGGAGCTGCCCCGCGCCGAGGTGCGCCGCCGCTTCGATGAGATCTACGAGCGGCTCTACGGCCGCACCTACCCCGACTCGGCCCTGGAGCTGGTGAGCTTCCGGCTGCGGGCGCATTTGCCCCAGCCGCCGCTTTCGCTGCCGCGGCCCGATCCGGCCGGGCGCACCCTGGCCGGGGCCGTGCGCGGGACCCGCGAGGCCTGGTCGTTGGCGCACGAGGCCTTCGTCCCCTTCACGGTCTACGACCGCTACCTCCTGCCGCCAGGGGCCGAGTTTGCGGGTCCGGCCATCGTGGAGGAGCGCGAGTCCACCCTGGTGGTGCCCGAGGCGGCGGCCATCCGCAGCGACGAGCACGGGTTTTTGTGGGTGGAGCTGCCCGCGCGCCACCCCGGGCCACCGCCCGCGGGCCACCCCGAGCCACCGCCCACCGGCCACCCCGGGCCACCGCCCACCGGCCACCCCGAGCCACCGCCCACCGGCCACCCCGGGCCCGAGCAGGGGGCGCCATGACCACCACGACCACCACGACCAACATGACCACCATGACCGAAAAGATCGACACCTTCGATCCGGTCACCCTGGAGATCCTGTGGAGGCGGCTGCTTTCCATCGTGGACGAGGCCGACGCCGCGGTGGCGCGCACGGCCTTTTCCAGCCTGCTTCGCGACGCCCACGACTACACGTGCATGTTCACCGACCGCACCGGCCGCGAGCTCGCCCAGGGCACCTTCGCCACCCCCGGGCAGGCCGGGGCCATGGCCCTGGGCGTGCGCGAGCTGGTGCAGCGCCAGGCGCCCGAGGACTACCGGCCCGGGGACGTGTTCGTGACCAACGACCCCTGGGCCCTGGCCGGGCACCTCAACGACGTGTGCGTCTACCGCCCGATCTTTTTCCGCGACCGCCTGGTGGCCTTCACCGCCTGCGTGTTTCACCACGCCGACGTCGGCGGCCGGGTGGCCTCGGACAACCGCGACGTCTACGAGGAGGGGCTGTTTCTCCCGCCGGTGAAGCTCTACGACGCCGGGCAGCCAAACGAGGCGGTCTTCGAGCTCATCCGCGCCAACGTGCGCACCCCCGAGGAGGTGGTGGGGGACCTGCGCTCCCAGATCGCGGCCAACCACGTGTGCGCCCGGCAGGTGTCCGAGCTGCTCGAGGACGCGGAGCTCGACGGGCTCGACGCCCTGGCCGACGCCATCATCGGCCGCACCGAGGCCAGCCTGCGCCGCGCCATCTCCGCGGTCCCCGATGGCCGGTATCGGGCCGAGGGGATCATCGAGCAGCCCGCCGGCGCCGAGGACGTGGTGATCCGGGCCGCGGTGACCGTGGCCGGCGACGAGGTGGAGGTGGATCTGGCCGGCTCCTCGGACCAGGTGTCCTGGGGCGGCAACGTGGTCTACAACTTCACCTACGCCTACGCCT
The DNA here is from genome assembly GCA_964346625.1 of uncultured Myxococcales bacterium. GTDB lineage: Bacteria > Myxococcota_A > Polyangia > HGW-17 > JAJRWW01 > CAYFWA01. Next base: position 1,042 of record CAYFWA010000996.1, on the reverse strand, counting down.
TCATGGCCATCAAGTCCATGCTGGACCCGGACATCCCCAACAACCACGGCGCCATCGTCCCGGTGCGCCTGCGCGCCCCCGCAGGCAGCGTGGTCAACTGCCGCCACCCGGCGGCGGTGGCCGCCCGCATGCAGATCGGGCACTTTCTCACCGAGATCGTCTACCGCGCCCTGGCCGACGGGCTGCCCCACCGGGTCATCGCCGCCAGCGGCGGCACCCCCGCCACCATGAACGTGTTTTACGGCCGCCACGCCGAGGCCGCAACCGTTCAGGGGTCTCGTAGGACCCAAAAGGCGATAAACGGCGATAAGGCGCCTTTCCCTGCAGCGGAGCGAAGCGCGATGATTGGGGGTGAGCCCCGAAAAACCGCGCTTTTTCGGGGCGAGGGGGGAAGGGACATCCCCCCTGAACGTGTACCCGAGGCCGACGGGGGCCGGCCCTTCCACGCCGTGCTCATCCGCGGCGGCGGCACCGGCGCGGCCCAGGACCGCGACGGGGAGTCGTGCTTCATCTTCCCGGCCAACGGCGCCAACACCCCGGTGGAGATCCTCGAGTCGGACACGCCCCTGCTGGTGGAGCAGCGCAGCCTGCGGCCCGACTCGGGCGGCCCGGGCCGACACCGCGGCGGCCTCGGCCGCCGGGCGGTGTTCCGCGTACCCGACGACGCGCACGCCCCGGCCGGGCCGGTGCGCCTCGCGGTGCAGTCCGGGCGCTTCGTCCATCCGCCCGCGGGGCTGCACGGCGGGCTGCCCGGAGCCCGGGCCCGCTTTCTGGTCAACGGCGAGCCCGGCGATCCCTACGGCCTCACCGAGCTCGGCCCCGGCGACGTGGTCACCATGGACGCGGCCGGCGGCGGCGGCTTCGGCGACCCCCACGAGCGCGACCCGGCCGCGGTGCAGCGCGACGTGGCCCAGGGCTACGTGTCCGCCGACCAGGCCCGCGCCGCCTACGGCTACGAGGGCTCCCTCGACCCCGACGGCTCCCTCGACCCCGACGGCTCCCTCGATCCCGACGGCTCCCTCGATCCCGACGGCTCCCTCGA
>CAYFWA010000995.1:0-2626 GCA_964346625.1 uncultured Myxococcales bacterium | reverse complement strand
TCGATCCAGGCGTGGGCCAGCAGCTCGCCGTCCTCTCCTTTGGCCACGCCGATGTGGAGCTCCGCGAGGGCGTCGCCCCGCCGCAAGAGCAGGTACTGCAGCACGAGGGCTTGCGTCAGGCACGGCCTTTTCGGCAGCAGCCGGGCGCCGACGGCGTGGGCCGCCCAGGCGGCCTGCCGACGGTACGCCATGGTGGCGCGGCCGGTTCGAGGGAGGCGGCGGGCGATCCGCTTCAGCGCGGTTGTCACGCGGCGAAGCGACCAGAGCGGCAGGGCGGCGCGGACAAGGATCGTAAGCACCAGAGCGCGCGCTAGCATCCACCAGTCACCCACAGGCCGCGACCACCAGGGGCCGGAGGTACGCTTCCGCTCCGCCGCGCGGAGCGCGCGCAGCTCCTCCACCGCCGCCCGAACGGTACGGTCATCGGGCCGGCGTCCTTCTCCCCTCTCCACTGACGGGTCGGTCGCCGGACGCGGTGCAGCATCCACACGGACTTCCCCCATGGCCGCGATCTCGTCATCAACGACGATGAGCTGCTGCTCGTGAAGATGCGTCAAGAGGGCCAGCACGTCTCGTTCGATCAGAGCCCGTGGGGTGTCAGGATACAGCGCCTGCACCTCGCCGACGAGCGCTGAGGCCGGCGTGGGCCCAGCGGCAAGCCGGGTCCAGGCGCGCACGCCCGCATGGGCCAGTCCATAATACGCGCTGCGTTCGACATCGAGCAGCACGACCTCATCGTCCAGCTGGGTGGCCACGGCCGACGGCGCGGCTGCGGCGACGGTCTGTAGCGTGATGTCGAAGCCCTGATCGGGCATGCGTTCGTCGTTTGGTTGACTGTTGACTCAGGCGTCCGGCTTTGTGCGTGGCACCGGCCCGCGAGGGGCAATCCTGATCATCCCATGGCATTCGTGGCATGCTCTTCCGTCGTGCGCTCTTCGGCCTGACGCATCTGATTGCGCCAGGAGCGGGCGTACCGGCCGCCCAGGGCAAGCAGTTCGTCGTGCGTGCCGGACTCGACGAGCTCGCCCTCGTGCATGACGTGGATGATGTCTGCCCGCATGGCGGTGGTAAACCGGTGCGTAACGATGAGCGAGGTCTGCTGCTCGGCCAGGCGCCGGAACCGATCCAGCCACTCGTTCTGGTTCCACGAGTCCATGTGGCTCGTGGGCTCGTCGAGAATGAGGATTTGCGAGTCGCGGTAGTACGCCCGGGCGAGCGCCATGCGTTGCCACTCGCCGCCGCTGAGCTCGTGCCCGCCCTTGAAGTAGCGCCCAAGCTGCGTGTCGTAGCGATCCGGAAGCCGCTGGATGAACCCGTCCGCTCCCGCGCCGGCCGCTGCTTCCCGGACGCGCTGGGGATCGTCCTTGTTGATTTCGCTGAGCGTGATGTTGTAGCGCGCCGAGAACTGGTACTTCATGGGGTGCTGGAACATCGCCGAAAGGTTTTCCCGCAACGCGTCGAGCGGGACGTCGGCGAGGTCGACGCCGTCGGCCGTGATGCGCCCCTCTTGGGGGTCGTAGAACCGGCACAAAAGCTTAACGAGCGTGCTCTTCCCGGCGCCGTTTTCCCCAACGATGGCCGTGACCTTGCCCGCCGGAAGGTCGAGGCTAAAGTTCTGCAGGGCAGGACGGTCGGTTTTGGGGTAGTAGAAGGTGATGTTCTCGAAGCGGACGCCCTCTTCGAGCGGCCGCGGAAAGGGTTTGGGCTGCGCCGCCGCGCGCTGCTGGGTGGGCTGGTCCAGAAAGGCAAACACGTGCTCCAGGAAGAGCGTGTCGTTGTAGATGTTGCCCAGGTTGCTCAGGACGTTTCGCACGAGGCCCTGGCCCTGGTTGAAGGCTTGATAGAAGAGGCCGAGGTCGCCGATCGTGGCGGCGCCCTGCATCCCGCGCCAGACGATCCACCCCATGGCCGAACCGGTGGCTATGAGGGCGATGAGCCCCGCGGCAAAGCTGGCCACCGTTTGCTCGCGGAGAATGCCGAAGTGCTCCTCACGGAGATCCCTGCGGACGTCTTGGTACAGCTCGCGGAAGTAGTCGGCGAGGCCGTTGACCCGCACCTCAGAGGCTGCCGTCCGGTTCATGAGCACGGTGTTGAAATACCCGGCCTTCCGGCGACGCTCCGTGGCCCCCTTCCACCAGTCGTGATAGATTCGGTTGTAGCGGAGCAGGACCCAGAAGGCAGGCGCGGCGCTGGCAATAAGCGCCAGAGGCAACCAAAGGCTATACTGCAACAGCAGCCCGGCGATGGTGACGAACGTGACCGTGCTGCTCAGGAGGCTACCGAGCTTTTGCACGACGCCCAGCGTGCGGCTGCTCGCCTGGCTGTTCGCCTGCTCCAGCAGGTTGTAGTAATCATCGTGCTCGAAGAACACGTAGTCCACAGCCCCCGCCTTCGCATGGATGCGCTCTTTGAGGTGATCGCTCACCAGCGTGGCCTGGACGGTGCTCACGTAGCTGTTCACACTCCCCATGACGCGCTGTGCCAGCATGAGGCCTCCCATGATACCGGCCGGGATGAGCACCTCAACTATCTGCGCCTGCGAAACGCCCTGCCCGATCGCCTCGTTGACCGCGTCCATGACCCACTTGGTCATGTAAACGATACCCGCCGGGATCAGGCCTTGAAC
>CAYFWA010000994.1:0-2631 GCA_964346625.1 uncultured Myxococcales bacterium | reverse complement strand
CTTTTTTTTCGACACTCCCGATGCTCGCGGATCAGTAGGCGCACGTGGGCTGGAAGGGGCTCGAGGTGAGCAGCACCTCGGTGCCGCCGAGATCCACCCGGACCTCCAGCGTGGCCTGGCTGCCGCACAGACCACAGTCGTTGGGCAGATCGGGGCTCGAGGCGGTCTTGGTGTGGGTCACCGTGGTGCTCGCGCCCGCGGCCACCGGCCCCACCACGGTGGGGGTCACGGTCATGTCCAGCGAGGGGTTCGACCCGCCGGAAAAGATCACCGTCACCGAGGTCACCACCGCCGTGGCCGCCGTGACGCCGGCAGAGTTGTCGTAGGTGACGTCGAGCTCCAGGTGCCACGGATCCGGCGGCACCATGGGCATGCAGTTGGCCCACATCTGGATGGTGCCCAGGGTGAGCACCAGCTCCCCGCCGCCGGCGTCGGGCAGCGCCCCGTCGGGCGTCGCCCCGTCGGGCGTCGCCCCGTCGGGCAGCGCCCCGTCCAGGTCCGGCCCCGCGTCGCCCGGCGCCGCGTCGCCCGGCGCCGCGTCGCCTTGGGGGGCAGCATCGGCCGCGGCGTCGGTTTCCACGGCGGCGTCTGGATCCCCGGCGCCCGGGCTGTCGCGACCGCAGCCGCCCGTCGCACCCATCAGCCCCCACATCAGCAGCGCCGCCAGCAGACCCCACCCACGCCCGCCTGCTCCCCACCAACGCCAGCCTCCGTGCCGACCCCGTTTCACGCGGTACCCAAACCGTACCTGGCCATGAGATCGCCTCATCACACCCTCCAACGAACCCAACGCCGCGTCCTGGCGCTGGCTCAGAATCGATTTGCTCGGATGCTCCTCACCTGACGCGGAGATCCTAACACAAGCCCCGCGCGACGCCTAGCTGACGCCCTGCGCTCCCTCCGGTCGCCGCACCAGTCGACGCCGCCTGCGCCTGCGCCCGCTCCCGTGATACAGTGATACAGTGATACAGTGCTCAAAGCGCACTCGACTCTGAAGCCGCGCGCGACACCGCGCGCGACACCGCGCGCGACACCGCGCGCGACACCGCGCGCGACATCGGTCTCGGAACCGGGTCGACACCCGTGTCCTGAGCCGCGCCTGGTATCGACTCGACCCGAGAAAGCCCCGCCATGATTTCGATCCCGAACCCGTTCGAGAGGCTGCTGGACCGCTTCGGTCCTTCGCCGCTGCCGCGCGAGCGGCTGCTGCTCACCGACGTGGACGTGCTGGACCCCCGCGACGGGACGGTGCGCGAGCGACAGGACGTGCTGATTCACGACGGGGCGGTGCAGTCCATGGGCCCGGCCGGGGGGGTGCCCGCCGACGGGGCCACGGTGCTGCCCGGTGAGGGGCGCACCGCCGGGCCCGGCCTCATCGACACCCACCTGCACGCCTGCGGCACCTACGCCGTGGACGACCCCACGCCCCGGGACCTGGCCGCCATGCCCGACCAGATCCGCCGCAACCTCCGGGCGCTCGTGGAGTCCGGCGTCACCACCGTGCGGGACATGGGCGCGCCCCTCAAGCTCATCGGCTGGCTGCGGCGCCGCGCGAGCGAGGGCCGCCTGCGCGCCCCGCGGATCCTGGCCAGCGGCCCGGTGCTCACCGCGCCCGACGGCTACCCCGCCTTCATGGAGCCCCTGCGCCCCCCCTTCGATTGGCTGCTAGGTCAGGTCAAGGCCGAGGTCCGTTCGGAGGCCGAGGCCCGGCGCTGGGTGGATCGCCTCGCGGCCCACCGCATGGACTGCGTCAAGGTGATGTACACCTCGGCAGACTACGACGACGCCCGGACCCCCCTGCCCCTGCTGCCCGACGCGCTCCTGCGCGCCATCACGGACCGCGCCCACCACCACGGCCTGCCCGTGGCGGTGCACCACGTCTGGCGCCGCGACCTCGATCGGCTCCTGGAGCTCCCCTTCGACTCCCTGGAGCACCTGTCCATCGACGAGCCCATCACCGACGCCGACCTGACGCGCATCACGCGGCGGGACCTGCCCGTGTCCACCACCTTGATGACCTACGGCACCATCGACTTTTTGCCCAAGCTCGTGGCCCTGCTCGAGGACGACGCCGAGGGGCTCTACACCGCCCAGGCCCGCCGCACCCTGCTGCCCCTGGCCCACCGCTTCCTCGCGGGCGACTACCGCACCCCCTTCATCGGTCGCCAGGTCATCGAGACTGGCATGACCCACATGCTCGACAGCCTGCGCCGGCTGCACGAGGCCGGCGCGCACGTGGTGGCGGGCACGGACCAGGGCGGCTCGGTGACCCCCTGCGGCCGCATCCGCTGGGAGCTGCGCTCCATGCTCCGGGCGGGCTACACGCCCCTAGCGGCCCTGCAGACCGCCACCTGCGACGCGGCCCGCGCCCTCGGCCGCCCCGAGCTCGGCCACCCGGCCCCGGGCCACCCCGCGGACCTCATCCTCACCCGCGGCAACCCCGCCGCCGACCTCGACGCCCTGTCCCGTGTGGACCTGGTGCTCCGCGACGGCCGGATCCTGTCCAACCGCCTGGCCGCCTGACCGCCTGGCCGCCTGGCCGCCTGACCGCATGACCGCATGACCGCATGACGGCGAACCGCTTCACCGCATAACATCGATTCCCCCGTCCCCCCGTCCCCGTCACCCTCC
>CAYFWA010000993.1:0-2632 GCA_964346625.1 uncultured Myxococcales bacterium | reverse complement strand
GCTCTCGGGTCGGGTCGCTCTCGGGTCGGGTCGCTCTCGGGTCGGGTCGCTCTCGGGTCGGGTCGCTCTCGAGTCGGCGGGTCGCACCGCCGGGACGCCATTTCAGGGATGGGCGATCAGGTCGATGGCGACGCTGCGGCCGTCCGGGGTGGACTGATCCACCACGGGCGAGATCCCGGAGGCTACCTCCGTGCCCCCGGCGTCGCGGCCGCTCAGCGCTACGGTATACAGCCCGTAGCCGAGCGCGGCGAAGGTCACGCTCCCGGCGCTGCAGCTCGTCTCGCGCGTCTGGACCACCGTGCCCACGCCGGCGACCCGGAGGGTGACCGCCACGGTGGCGATGGCCTCGGTGGCGCAGTCCGACAGGGTGGAGGCGTCACTGCTGCGCACGGTGAACAGGGCCTCGAGCGGGCCCTGCTCGAGGCGGCAGTCCGGGCTGCAGCCGTCGCCGGCCTCGAGGTTGCCGTCGTCGCAGGCCTCGGCGCCTTCCAGGGTCCCGTTGCCGCAGCCCGTGCAGCCCGAGGGGTCGTAGCGGCAGTCGGCCCCGCAGGCCAGCTCCCCCCCGTCGCGCCCCAGGCTCTCGCAGGTGGCCCCGGCCAGATCGCTGCCGTCACAGCTCTCGTTTTCGTCCACCACGCCGTCGCCGCAGCGGGTGCAGCCGCTCTCGTCGAAGGTGCACTGCTCGGTGCAGCCGAGCTCGCCGCCGTCATAACCCAGCGTGAGGCAGTCCTGGCCCGCCAGATCCGTGGCATCGCACCACTCGCCGGACTGGGCCACGCCGTCGCCACAAAGCGGCACCTCGAGATCCACCGGCGGCTCGATCTCCGGGGCCCGCGGCAAGCTGGTGGTGGCGCCGTCCACCACCTGCACGTCGTGAAACTCCACCACCTGGGAGCGCACCTGCCCGAGGCTGTCCAGGGCCACGATGCGCACGCGGTGTAGCCCCTCCACCAGGGTGAGCTGGCCGGTGAGCGCCTCGCAGGGCAGATCCACGTAGGCCCAGGTGGGCTGGCCGGGATCACTGTCGGGCTCCTCCCCGGCGTGATCCACCAGCACCCGGATGGTGGCCACCCGGGCGGCGGTGCAGGCGCTGGCGCTGGCCTCGCCGTTGATGGACCAGTGCAGCGCGAGCGTTCCCTGGGGCGTCTGCTCGCAGGCGCAAAGGAACCCGCCGATGCCCAGCAGCGCGGCGACGGCGACGAACCGGGTGGAGACTCTCATCGAAAACCTCTGGCTGTGCGTCGAGGTCCAAAGCCTACCCTGACCGGGTGCGGGCGACAAGGATCCTGCGAGCAGGGCCGGCCCCGCCCCGCCCCCTTCCGCTCGGGAACGGATGGGGTATCATTGAGTTGGCCTCCCCGCGGTCCGGCAGCCAGTCCCGCCGGGGGGGTTCTCGGTATCCACCATGAAGCGCTGCCCGGTCTGCCACACCCCCTGCCTGCCCTCCCAGGCCTTCTGCTCGGCCTGCGGCGGGTCCCTGTCCGAGGCGGCCCAGATCGTGGGAGATCCCTACCTGGGGACCGTGCTGCAGGGCCGCTACAAGGTGACCCGCAAGCTGGGGGAGGGGGGCATGGGCGCGGTCTACCGGGCCGAGGTCCTCGGCGTGGGGCACACCGTGGCGGTGAAGCTGCTGCACGAGCGATTCGTGGGCGACGACGTGGCCATGCAGCGCTTCGAGCGAGAGGCCCAGGTGGCCTCGCGGCTCAACCACCCCCACAGCATCGACATCCTCGATTTCGGGCACACCTCCACCGGGGCGAGCTTCCTGGTGATGGAGTATCTCAACGGCGTGAGCCTGGCCGACGTGCTGTCGGGCGAGCGCCTGGGGGTGCGGCGGTCCGTGCACATCCTGCGTCAGGTCCTGTCGGTTTTACAGGTGGCCCACGGGATGTCCATCATCCACCGGGATCTCAAGCCGGCCAACATCTACCTCATCGAGCGCGGCGTCGAGCTCGATCACGTCAAGGTGCTCGACTTCGGTATCGCGCGGCTGCGCCGCGACGGCGGCGTGCGGGTCACCCGCACGGGGATGGTGTGCGGCACGCCCGAGTACATGTCCCCCGAGCAGGCCCGGGGCCTGGAGCTCGACGCCCGCAGCGATCTGTACTCTGCCGGCGTGATCTTCTACGAGCTGATCACCGGCCGTCGCCCCTTCGAGGCCAAGTCCCCCGCCGAGGTGATGTCGGCCCAGATCACCGATCCGGTGCCGCCTCCCTCGCAGCGCGCTCCCGAGCGTGGGATCCCGCCCTCGCTGGACGCCATCGCCTTGTGGGCCCTGGCCAAGGCCCCCGAGGACCGGTTCCCCTCCGCCGTGGACTTTCTGACCGTGCTCGACTCCTGGCTGGAGGTCTCCGCCATCGACGAGAGCACCCCGCTGGCGCTGGTCTGCCCAGGCTGCGGCCACCACGTGACCGAGGTGGCCCGCCGCTGTCCTCAGTGTGGCGCGTCGGTGCAGCCCGATCCGGCCCTCAGCGGCCCCGGGTTCTACGAGGTGCGCTCGGCCGACATCGTCCAGGACGAGTTTTCAAACGTCGGGCGAGAAGCCGGGGACGCCCGCCCCCCGGACACCCGTCGGCCGGACGCCCCACCCCTTGACGCCCCACCCCTTGACGCCCCGCGGCCGGACGCCCCA
>CAYFWA010000992.1:0-2635 GCA_964346625.1 uncultured Myxococcales bacterium | reverse complement strand
GCAGACCCACCAACCAACTGAACGGGGGGACGTAGGTTCGGTTTGTCGCTTTCGCACCGCATGGGACTCGGGAGGTGGTCGAGGTCAGGATGTCCCTCGTGACGCGGGAGCCCCAAGCCGCCCCGCGAAAGCGAGAAATCGAACCTGCGTCCCCATAGCCGGTCGGTGTCCAAAGCCCCAGACCACCCCGCCCCAACAGCCCCCGCGGCCGCAACGCGCCGCAGACCCACCAACCAACTGAACGGGGGGACGTAGGTTCGGTTTGTCGCTTTCGCACCGCATGGGACTCGGGAGGTGGTCGAGGTCAGGATGTCCCTCGTGACGCGGGAGCCCCAAGCCGCCCCGCGAAAGCGAGAAATCGAACCTGCGTCCCCATAGCCGGTCGGTGTCCGCAAGCCCAAAGCACTCTACCCCACGAGCCTCGAAGTCGCATCGGCCCGCGGACCCGACGCGGCGCGTCCGGGCCTCCGCGGTGGACAAGCGGCTGGTTGCATTGTGCCTGCTCGGCCCCACGAGCCTCGCGGCCCCATCGGCCCGCCGCCCCACGAGCCCCAAGGCCCCCCCACCTCGCGGCCGCAACGGGCCGCAGACCCGGCGCGGCGCGGCGCGACTGGGGCTCTGAGGTGGCAGCGTGTGCGCTCACAGAACACGCCTTTGACGCTTTCGAGCAGGCGAGTACACTGGGGGCCGCCACGTCGAGGGACCCTGAAGATCCCCGCACGCTGAGGAGCCTGTGAATGAAACGCCGAATCGTTCTCCCACGATCCCGGACGCCGCTGGCCCTTCTCGCCGCGCTGTGTGCCGGGGGCGGGCTGGCCGGGCTGGGCGGGTCTTCCGCCCTGGCCGCCCCGGCCGAGCCCTCACGTCGGGGGGCCGCCCCTGATCCAGGGTCCACCGCCCCCGCGGGAGATCGCGCCGCAGCCGCCCCCCGCGACGGCGCGAAGCCCTCGCCACCGGCGCGCCCCGACGAGGCCCGGCGCCCCGACGAGACCCGCCGCCCCGCCGACGACCCGCCGGCCAAGCGCCGCGCCCCGACCACCGCGACGCCGCCTCCGGCCAAGCGGCGCGCCCCCACCACGGCACCGCCGCGGGCCAAGGCGCCCCCCGCCGCGGCGGCGCGGCGGCTGCCGCGGCGGGTCCCGCCAGAGGCCATCCCGCGGCGACGGCCCGCCGCCATCCCCACCGCCGCAGACGAGGGCCCCACGGATCAACGGATGCGGACCCTGCAGGGCTCGGCCTGGGCGATGGTGGGCGTCACTGCGGTCATGCTCACCGCCTCCGGGGTCTTCGCCCTCATGGTGGAGGACCGCGAGGACGAGCTGGAGCGCATGGCCAAGCTGCTGGTGCCCTCCGAGGGGAACCTGCCCCTGGTCTACGAGGGCACCACCAAGCGGGACTTCGAGCAGTACCAGAAGGAAGGCCGCCGCTACGAGACCGCGGCCTTCGTGTTCCTCGGGCTCACCGGCGCCGCGGCCATCACCGCGGCGACGCTGTTCATCGTGGATCACGTCACCAAGAAGGACGAGGGCGACGGCGAGGGCAAGCGCGCCCGCACCCGGAACCTGCAGATTCGCCCGATGCTCGGCGAACGCGGCGCCGGCCTGTCCGTGGGCTGGGAGTTCTAATCATGCAAGAGCGGAAAGAGCTGCAAGAACGGAAAACGCTGCAAGAGCTGCGAGCGCTGCAAGAGCTGCGAGCGCTGCGAACCACGCAAGCCCTACGCCCCGAGCGTCCCCGGCAACCCGGGCGTCCCCGGCAACCCGAGCGTCCCCGGCAACCCGAGCGTCCCCGGCAACCCGGGCGCACGGGCTGGCTTTTGCGTCCACTCCTAACGGCCGCGCTGCTCTGCGCGCCGCTGCTCGGGATGGGGGCGGCGGGCTGCTTCGAGCCCAAGCTCCCCGACACGGCCTTCCGCTGCGGGGAAAACGACGAGTGCCCCGAGGACTACGAGTGCCGCGCCGACGGCTGTTGCCACCGCATCGGCAGCCCCCTGGACGAGCCGGGCCCCTGCACCCAGGTAGAGGACGCCGCGGTCTCCCAGGACGCCTCGCCCTAGGGTCCCTGGGCGCGCCACCCCCGGAGACGCGAGGCCACGTCGTTGCCGCTTTCGGCCTCCCGTCTCCATCGTCGTCGTCACCGCCACCGTCGCCGCCACCGTCACCGTCACCGTCACCGCCACCGTCACCGCCACCGTCACCGCCACCGTCACCGCCACCGTCACTCCCATGTCCTCCCGCACCCGCCGCCTCGCCCCCCTGCTGTCCGGCCTGCTGGTGGCCGCGGCGGTGCTCGTGCTCTACGGGCGGTTCGTCGCCCGCCCGGCCGGCTACTTCGTGGGGGACCTGGTCAGCTTCTACCAGCCCACCCGGCACTACCTCGGCCAGTGCCTCGCCGCGGGTGAGCTGCCGAGCTGGACGCCGGCGATCTTCGCCGGCACGCCGATGATCGCCGACGCCCAGCTCGGCCTGTTCTACCCGCCCACGCTGCTCACGGTGGGCCTGGGCTTCCCCCTCGGCGAGCTCGTGTCCTTCCTGGCACACCTCGTGCTCGGCGGGCTGGGCATGCTGTGGCTGGTGCGCCGGCTGCTCACTCCACCCGCGCCCACCCCCGCTTCCCCTTCCCCGCCCAAGACCCC
>CAYFWA010000991.1:0-2639 GCA_964346625.1 uncultured Myxococcales bacterium | reverse complement strand
CCGGGCGCCTCGGCGCCCTGAACTGGACACCTTATTCGTGACCGGGGCCTTACCCCGCCCGTGCAGCGGTCTCTCAACCCGGAGTAGGCTCGGCTGCAGCACCCGGTGCGAGCCACCTCTCCCCCTGCTCGCCCGCCACCCCGCTCGCCCTGGGCTGGGCTGCGCTGCGCTACCCTTCCCGAGTCGTCGTCCGCGCAGCGCTGGAGTCGTGCCGCCACGCGGCGGTGATGCGACTGACAGAGCCCGCAGTCTTTGCGACATGTCGACGTAGAGAAAAAAAGAGGTAGAGAAAAGAAGAGGTAGAGAAAAGGAAGCTTCCCCCTGACATCTCCGTCAGGGGGGGTCAGAATCCTGAGATCGGAACTCTCGAAAAACACACGGTTCTTCGTGTCCGGGAGGCCGGTACGAGTGGCACACGGCTTGCAGGGCCTACTCGTCGAACGATCGAGCTTCTACATCGAAATCGAAACAAAGCCTCGCCGCAACGGCCCGAGCCCGGGTTCCCAGAACCCGGTTCCCCGAGCCCGGCTCCCCGAGCCCGGGCCGGCCCAGGGCACCGCGGCCCCCAGGAGGTCTCCCATGCACCGCAGCCCCTTTACCCCCACGCTCCGCACCGTCGCCGTCTGCCTCGGCCCGGGCCTCGCGCTCATCGCGGCAAGCCTCTTAGGCTCGGCTTGCGACAACCCGGGCGTCCCCGGCGGCACGCGCGACACTGCCTGCGACGACGGCAGCCAGCTCGAGTGCGCCCAGGTGGAGCCCGACTGCGACGCCGGCGCCATCGCCGCCATCCAAAATGGCTGCTGGGAGTGCGTGGACCCCGACACCTGCGAGGCCCCGGCCCAGCAAAGCTGCAGCCACGACTCCCAGTGCGCCGCCGACCAGTGGTGCAACCCCTGCGGCGCCTCCTCCTGCCCCATGTGCACCGACTGCGTGGCGGTGTGCGAGGCCCACGGCTGCGAGACCGAGGACGAGGCGCAATGCGAGATGGTGCGCCCCGACTGCGAGGGCGACCAGGTCTCCGTGGTTCAAGACGGCTGCTGGGTCTGCGTGGATCGCCTGAGCTGCGAGCCCGCGCGCCCCACGCACTGTGACGACGGCACCGAGCCGCTTTGCAACATGCCCGCCCCCGAGTGCGACGAGGGGGAGATCCTCGCCCACCAGGATCAGTGCTACGTCTGCGTGGACCCCGACACCTGCGAGCCCCCCCGCGACGACTCCTGCGACGACGGCACCCAGCCCATCTGCGCCATGGTGCCCCCCGACTGCGACGACTCCGAGATCCTGGCCTACCAGGACCAGTGCTTCGTCTGCGTCAACCCCCAGACCTGCGCGCCCTGGGGCCAGCCCGGCTGCGCCAGCGACGCGGACTGTGAGCCCACCGACTGGTGCAACCCCTGCGGCTCGTCGTCGTGCCCCATGTGCGACGACTGCGTGCCCGCCTGCCGCCCCCACGGCTGCGACACCGAGACCGAGCTGCAGTGTTTCGGCGTCCGCCCCGACTGCGACACGGGCGAGGTGGCCATCATCGAGCAGGGCTGCTGGGAGTGCGTGAGCAGGGACACCTGTGAGTGAGCATGGCGAGGCGCCCGCGGGCCGGCGCAGGGGGGGGCGGCGGCCCCGCGGCGCGGCCGGCGGCGGCCACAGCGCAAATGGCTCATTGCAGTACCGGCAAAGGGCGCCTCGCCGACTCGTGCTATACTGGCGATGGGTTACGCGGATCGAGCGCTCGATGGATCACGAGCTCATACTCAGGCTACTCGGAGCGTTGGAATCGAGAGGCGTGGAGTACGTCGTGGTGGGTGGCGTGGCGCTCAACCTCAACGGTTTGCCTCGAGCCACGGCTGACATTGACCTGTTCGTGAACCCCGCTACGCCCAATGTAGGGCGTCTGCGTGCCGCACTGCAGGACTGCAGGAGGTGTTCCAGGATCCCGAGATCGATCAGATCTCTGCGAGTGATCTGGCCGGCGCTTATCCGGCCATTCAGTATGTTCCCCCCACTGGAGAGTTCCACGTCGACATCCTGGCCAGGCTCGGCGAAAGATACCGCTACGAGGACATCGAAAGTCACGAGGTCGAGGTCGAAGGGATCCGCGTCAGGGTAGCCACTCCGCGCATGCTCTATCGGATGAAGAAAGATACGGTTCGGTTGCGGGACCGCGCAGACGCCGAACGTTTGGCACTTCGTTTCGGATGGGAGGATTGATGCCGGTCAAGAAGCTCCCCTCGCTCGAGGAAGCCGAAGATACGTGCTGGTGTGAGCCCGGCTCCGCCCAGCTCTGGCGCCGCATCGCCTCCGTGTGGTCGTTTTCCCGCCACGTGGCCCCGCAGCGGTTCCCCCCCGGGGTCCACAAGTCGCGATCCATCGAGGAGGCGAACCACCGGGTGCAGCAGTGGGAGCGGATGATCACCCGGCACTGATTTCACCCAGACCGAGGGATTGACCAGGGCGAGTGCCTCATCCCGGGCGTTCGTTCCGGGTTTTCGGCGAGGGCCGGGCGCCGAGGCGGAATATCACCGCGGGTGCTATCGTTTTCCTAACATGGTCATGCGGTGGATCCTCGTATCTTTGACGGCGGTGGCCTTCGTGCCGGGCGCGGCGGGCCGCCCCGCGACCGCGCCGGGCGCGGCGGGCCGCCC
>CAYFWA010000990.1:0-2641 GCA_964346625.1 uncultured Myxococcales bacterium | reverse complement strand
ACTCACAGGCGGAGGCGGACTCACAGGCGGAGGCGGACTCACAGGCGGAGGCGGACTCACAGGCGGAGGCGGAGGATGAGCCGGCTCCGGAAGCTGGCGAGGCGGGCAAAAAGAAAAAGAGTCGCCGCAAGAAGAAGAAAAAGACCGACGAGTCGGCAGAGGCAGCCTCGGTCGAGCAGGGTGAGGGCGACGACAGCGGAAGCGAGGCGGCCGAGCCGGCCGAGCCGGCCGAGCCGGCCGAGCCGGCCGAGCCGACCGAGGGGGGCGGCGAAGACAGCGAAGGGAAAGACAACGGCAACGGCGGCGACAACGGCGACGACGCACCCAAGAAAAAGAAACGCCGGCGCCGCAAGAAGAAAAAGAAGTAGCCCGGCAAGCGCGCCGCTGGCGCGCCGGGGCGCCGCCCATGCAGACCTCGTTTTTCAAAAGGCTGGTTCAGCTCGCCGTCCAACCCATGGAGGCGTGGACCCGCATCTCGTCCGATCCCGGCCACCCGGCCTCGCTGTTTTTGGCGGCGCCCGCGGCGGTGATGGCCATCGGCCCGGTTTGTTTCGTGATCGCGCACACCGCCCTCGGCACCGAGCAGGGGACGGTCCCGCTCGGGCGTTCCCTGGGCTTCGCGCTCGTTTACTACGCGATGGTGGTGCTGCTGTTGCTCGGTCAGTCGCAGCTTCTGCGTCGGGTGGGCCGCACGTTGGACTGTCGGGTGGAGACCGATGATTCGCTGAAGCTGGTGGTCTGGGCCTCTATCCCCTTTCACATCTGTGGGTTCGCCTTCCTGGTGCCTGCCCCGAACTGGGACAGCGTGGTGATCGTGGCCGGGCTGGTTGGCGTAGCCTACAGCGCGCTGTGGCTCTACCAGGGGCTCGGCGTGGTGGTGCGCGGCGACAGCCGCTCCCGGGGACTGCTGGCGCTCTCGGTGGCCGGGGGGATGGCCACGGCCTGGATCGTCGGCTTCTATCTTCTGATAAAGATCGTCCTCTGACTCGAGTTTCGCCCTTGGCGTCTCCCCAAAAATCCGGATTCGGGGCTCGCGTGCACCGCTGACCGGTTTACATTGGATCCCATGCGACGTTTACGAGCAGTACGGGATATGAGGAGAAAAACGAGCTCGCGAGACAGGGGTGTCTCACGCGAGGCCGCAGGGCCGGCGGGTCGGCCGGATCACCGCCCGCTGGTCGGGCTGGGGCTGTCAGCCTTGCTGCTTTTCGGCTGTCAGGAGGCGGCCTGTCGCAAGCAGAGCTTCCCGCAGCAGCGGCGCGCCATGGTGAAGGACCAGATCCGCGCCCGGGGCATCACGGACAAGCGGGTGCTACAGGCGATGCTGAAGGTGCCCCGGCAGCGGTTCATGCCCAAGTCGGTGCGGAGCCACGCCTATGCCGATCGGCCCGTGCCCATCGGGCACCAGCAGACGATCTCCCAGCCGTACATCGTAGCCTACATGACCGACGCCATCCGGCCCAAGCCCACCGACAAGGTGCTCGAGGTGGGCACGGGCTCCGGCTATCAGGCAGCGGTATTGTCGCGGATCGTCAAGCACGTCTACAGCGTCGAGATCCTGCGCCCCCTGGCCCTGCGCGCTCGTCGGGCCCTCAAGGCCCTCGGTTATCGCAACGTCACCGTACGCATCGGCGACGGATACCAGGGCTGGCCCGAGCACGCGCCCTTCGACGCGATCCTCGTCACGGCGGCGCCTCCCCGGATCCCCAAGCCCCTGCTCGAGCAGCTCGCGGTGGGAGGGGAGCTGGTGATCCCCGTGGGGAAGGGGAGACAGGAGCTGATCCGGGTGACGCGCACGTCCACCGGCTACCAGCGCGAGCGCCTCTTGCCGGTGCGCTTCGTCCCCATGACCGGCAAGGCTCAACAGCGCCCGCGATCGCGGCCTCGACCCCGTTCTGGGCCCCGGCCCTGAGGAGTGACTTCGGGAGCCACCTTCGGCTGTTGGAGCCGGCCTTCGGAGCTGGCCGCCGGCCGCCGGCCATCGGCGCCGGCCGCAGTAACCGTCCACCAGGGCGGAAAAGAGGTGTCGCGCCGTTTCGGCGGGTGATCCGGGAACCACCCCTCGCTCAAAGGAGCCAAGTTCGATATCATGGGCGGTGGATGGAGCTGCATGGACGGCCGGGATCAGATCATGAGACGCGAGCTGGCTAGCATTGGATTCGTCGCGGCGCTGCTGCTCGGTGGTGCCGGTGGCTGTGATCGGTCCGGCGCCTCCAGGGCGGAAAAAGGGGGAGGGCCGCAGGGCGACCCCAGCGATCCTTCGATCATGCAGCGCGAGCGTCCGCGCGAGCGGCGTACGGCCATGCGCGAGCGGGCTGCGGCGCGGGGGGCGCAGCCTCGCGCCACGCAGGGACCCACCGGCATTCAGGAGTGCGACGAGGCTCTGGACATCGTGTGCCGCTGCGCCGAGAAAAATGCCTCGTTGATTCAGCCCTGCAAGACGCTCAAGGCCGACGCCACCCGCTGGAAAGCCCAGGCCCGCTCGGAGGATCCCGCAACGCTCGACGCCACCCGCCAGGCGTGCCGCCGAATCCTCGAGGGCATCCAGAAGGCCTACGGCTGCAAGCCTTAGGCCCCGATCACGAACAAGTTCGACGCACCGAGGGCGCCGAGGCGCAATTCTGTCAAGAAGCGAGGAGGG
>CAYFWA010000989.1:0-2641 GCA_964346625.1 uncultured Myxococcales bacterium | reverse complement strand
GGGAGGGGACTGGGACAAAACCCCGTTGATGCCACCGGCTGATTCAGCTAACTTAACCCATCGAGGTCTGACGTGAAAATCGGCAATACCCCACCCATCCCCCCTGGCGCGGACGGACCGAAACCCGCGGACGAAGATCCGAGTGGTCCGAGTGGTCCGAGCGGTCCGAGCGGTCCGAGCGGTCCGAGCGGTCCGAGCGGTCCGAGCGGTCCGGCGGTCGAGCCCGGCGAGTCTTTTGCCGAGCGGCTCGAAGAGGCCGGGGACGTGGGCGCCCAGACGTCGGCCGAGGGTGTGGAGCGCACCGCGGCGGCGCCCCAGGCGCCCCAGGCCAACGAGCCTGATCTGGTGAGCCTGGCGGCCGAGGTGGAGCAGGGCACCCTGACCCCGGCGCAGGCCGTGGAGCAGGTGGTGGCGCGCGTGCTCGACGCGCAGCTCCCCGCCGACGCCTCCTCGGTGGCGCGCGAGCGGGTCCGGGCCCTGGTGGAGGCCTCCCTAAAAGACGATCCGCTGCTGCGCTCCCTGGTCGAGCGGCTGGGGGGGGATCAATGAAAGCCTGCACCGGATCCGGTCGGGCGCTGCGGGGCGGCGAGGCGCCCCGCTTTGTCGCGCTGCTTCTACTCGGCGCCCTGATTCCCACGCCGGCCTGGGCCGCGCCGGCGGAGCGGGCGCGGCCTCGCGAGCGCCGCGCCGCCCCCAAGGTCAAGGCCGTGGTGCTGGTCCAGCGCGCCGACGGCGTGAAGCCCAAGATCGCCTCCCGGGTGCAGACCCGCCTGCGCCGCGCGCTCAAGAAGAACGACCGGCTCGACATGGTGCGCCCCTCGCGCAAGCTGGCCTCCTTCGCCGGGGAGCTCCCCACGGAGACCATCCAGGAGGCCAGCGACAAGCTCCGCGCTGGCTTCGCCCACCTGGAGTCCCAGCGCTACAAGGAGGCCATCACGGCGTTCTCGGCGGCCCGCCGCGCCCAGCTCAAGGCGCTGCCCTACATCAAGAAGAGCCACATCGCCATGGCTCAGTTCGGCAAGGCCCTGGCGTATTTTCACAAGCGCCTCTATGCCGCCACCCTCCGCACCCTGGCGGCGCTGTTTACCTGGCGGCCCCGCCTCAAGATTCGCAAGGAGATCCTTCCCAAGCGGTTCTTGCGCCTCATCAAGCGGGCCCGCCGCATCTCCAAGAAGCGCGGGCGGGGCACCCTGGTGATCCGGACCCGCCCCGCCAAGGCCAAGGTGTACATCAACGGACACTCGGTGGGCTACACGCCCCTGCTGCTCGAGGGGGTGCCGGTGGGTACGCACTACCTGTCGCTGCGCAAGCGGGGGTTTTTCAAGCTCTCCGAGGTGGTGGAGGTACCGAAGAAGAACGAAAAGGCGGAGTACGAGTACGCCCTGGAGAAAAACGAGAAGTTCCTGCTGCTCGATCAGGCGCTGGAGCGCTCCTGGACGAAGTTCGGGGAAAAGCGGGCCTCGGCCTCCATGACCGAGATCCAGACGCTGCTCGGGGTGGACCAGCTCATCCTCGTCAAGCCCTCGCCGCCCACGGACCAGGGGATCCGGGTGGAGGCCTGCCTCTACGACCTGCGCACCGGCCACCTGCTCAAGCGGATGTCGGGGACGCTGCCGGGCAAGCGCTACAAGGCGCGCAAGTTCGCCGAGGCCCTGTACACCGGGGTCAGCTACGAGGGCACCCTCCCCGATCCCGGTGAGGAGAAGGTCGACACGGGGCCGCCCCCCAAGCCATTGTGGAAGCGCTGGTGGTTCTGGACCGCCATCGGCGCCGCGGTGGCGGCCACCGTGACCGGGATCGCGGTCCCCCTGGCCACCCGCGATCAAGGGCCGTCGATCCCCAGCGGGTACCATGGGGTCAGCGTTCGTTTCTAGGAGCCGAGCGCAGGAGCCGAGCGCAGGAGCCGTCCCGCTCATCGGGAACCCGATCCTCCACGGTGATCGCGGAGTCGGGGCCTGATCCTCAGAGCCACAGGAAAGCCGGAGAGCTGCTCATGACCGAATCACGTGTCTGCATCAAGTGCAAAGCCCACATGACTCCGAAGATGGTCGAAGACGTGGAGGTGGACTACTGTCCGGAGTGCCATGGGCTCTGGCTAGACAAAAACGAGATCCGCCAGCTCGCGGACAAGTCCGACGAGACCCTGTCCGAGCTGCGGGATCTGGTGCAGGAGGGCACCGCCGATGATCAGCCCGCCCGCTCCACGGTCAAACCCCCCTGCCCGGCGTGCGGCTCCAAGCTCACGCTGGCGGTGTTCGGATCCATCTACATGGAGCACTGCGCGGCCTGCGATGGCATCTACCTGGATCGCGGAGAGCTGGACAAGGCCATGTTCGTGGTGAAGGCCCGGGGCGACGAGATCGCCACCATCGTGGCCCTGGCCCGCTCCGTGGTGACCCGCGGCAGCATCGGAGGCTGACCCCCTGCGGGGGCGGGCGCGATGCGGATGCGCGGAAGCGTAGTTACACGGTGGGCAGGGTCGCTGCTCGTTGCGTTGGTGTTGGCGCTGCCCACGACGGCCGCCGGGGCCCCGTCGGCGTCGCCGCCCGAGGCCAAGGCGCGGGCGCCGGCGTCGGCGCCCGAGGCCAAGGCGCGGGCGCCGGCGTCGTCGCCCGAGGCCAAGGCGCGGGCGTCGGCGTCG
>CAYFWA010000988.1:0-2647 GCA_964346625.1 uncultured Myxococcales bacterium | reverse complement strand
AACATGCAAGCGCCGCGACAGCGCCTCGGACCCATGCGCAATGGATAGAAGCCAGACCCCTTCTGCGGCAGGGGGTTGGCCTACCCCTTCTGCGGCTCGCCCCACAGCAGCAGGCTCGGGTCGCGCTCCCCCTGGTCGAGATCCGACAGCAACGCGGTGTAGGGCTTGAAATTCTCCGCAGATTGCCGAAGCTGTTCAGAGCCCATCGGTGCGACCCTCCGCGGGCCAAGGAGCTCCCATGCTACCTGACAACCCACTGCACCCCTACCCCCCACCGGATCAGCGCGAGGCGCAGCTCGAGGCCCACGCCGCGGCCCTCGACGCCGAGATCCGGGAGCTGGGCCACAGCGTGGAGGGCCGGCCCCTGCGCGCGGTGCGCGTGCCGCGCAAGGTCGGCGGCCGCCCCGAGGAGCCGGAGCAGCGCGTGCTGCTGTGCGCCAACACCCACGGTGTGGAGTGGATCGGGACCTACGTCGCGCTGGGCTTCCTCGGCGCCATGACGCGGCCCCGGCCCGCCCTGCAGGCGCTGCGGGAGCGGGCCGAGATCTGGGTCATTCCCACCATCAACCCCGACGCCTACGAGCGCACCTGGCAGGCCCGGGGCGACGGCCCCCTGCACGTCCTGCGAGCCAACGCCAACGGGGTGGACCTCAACCGCAACTATCCCCTGCCCGCCCCCCAGCCGCGCTTCGCCCACCTGCTGGGCGGCTTCGCCGCCGGCTCTCGGGATCCCCAAAGCCCCTTTTTCAAGGGCCGCGAGCCCCTGTCCGAGCCGGAGACTCAGGCCATGGCGCGCCTGTTCGACGAGGTCCCCTTCCAGGCCAGCTTGAGCCTGCACTCCTTCATGGGGACCCTCTTGTCGGCCCACGTGGAGCGTCGGGAGCCCTACGAGGCCTACCGCCGCCTGTGCAGCGCCTTCCGCCGCGCCCAGCGCTTGGTCAGCTACCGCTGGCTGGCCAGCCGCCGCTTCGACTGGTTCCTGGGGGAGCAGGAGGACCACCAGCACCACGCCCACGGCACCTGGGCCACCTGCGTGGAGGTGTTCCCCGTGAGTTACAGCTTCCGCCAGCACCTGCGCGCCCCCTGCCTGTTCTGGCGCTTCAACCCCCGCGAGCCCCGCCGCTGGCTGGAAAACGACATCCCGGGCATCGTGGCCTACCTCCACGCCGCCCTCAACGAAGGGTCGGTGCCCCGGTAGACATCAATCCCCCGCCGCGCTTGGGTCACGCTCGGGCTCATCGTCGTCCACCTCGGCCGGCAGGGTCTGACGCAGCAGACCCACCTGCCGCTGCACCTCGGACCAGGCGGTGCCCCCCCGGGAGCGGCGCCGCTCCGCCGCGGCGGCGGGATCCAGCCAGTCCAGGGCCTCGGCGGTGAAGGCGGGGTGGTGGTGCTGCAGGATCTCCACCGTGAGCGCCGTGAGATCGGAGCCGCGCTGCTCACACCAGCGCACGAGCTGCCCGGCCGCGTGGTGCGCATCACGGAAGGGCACGCCGCGGCCCACCAGGAAGTCGGCCAGCTCGGTGGCCAGCAGGAAGTCTCCGCGCAGCGCCTCGGCGTAGCGCTCCCGGTTCACGGTGAGGTCGGCCCACATGCCCGCGGTCACCGACAGGCAGGCCACCGTGGTCTCCACGGCGTCGAACAGCGCGGGCTTGTCCTGCTGCAGGTCGCGGTTGTAGGCCAGCGGCAGCCCCTTGACCAGGGTGAGCAGGGTGCTCACCGCGCCCACCACCTCGGCCGCCCTGCCCCGCACCAGCTCGGCGGCGTCGGGGTTTCGCTTCTGGGGCATGATGCTGGAGCCGGTGGTCCAGGCCTCGCCGTGGCGCAACAGGTCGAAAGCCGGGCTGCACCACAGCACCAGCTCCTCGGCCATGCGCGACAGGTGCGTCATGCAGATGGCACAGGCCGCGGCCACCTCCTGCAGGTGGTCCCGGGCGGCCACGGCGTCCATGGCGTTCTCGGCCAGCGCGCCGAAGCCCAGCAGCGCGGCGGTGCGTTCCCGATCGATGGGATGAGGCGTGCCCGCCATGGCCCCCGCCCCCAGGGGGCAGCGGTCCACCCGGCGGCGGGCGTCGGCGAAGCGCTCCCGGTCCCGCGACAGCATCCAAGCGTAGGCGAGCAGGTGGTGCCCCAGCCAGATGGGCTGGCCGTGCTGCAGGTGGGTGAAGCCGGGCACCAGGGTCTGACCGTCCGCCTCCACGCGCTGCAGGAGCACTGCGATGAGCCGGGCGGCGGTGGCGTCCAGATCATCGAGCCGGCGACGCAGCCACAGCCGCACGTCCGTGGCCACCTGGTCGTTGCGCGAGCGCGCGGTGTGCAGCTTGCCGCCCACCTCGC
This sequence comes from uncultured Myxococcales bacterium, assembly GCA_964346625.1. GTDB lineage: Bacteria > Myxococcota_A > Polyangia > HGW-17 > JAJRWW01 > CAYFWA01. The sequence goes on along the minus strand of CAYFWA010000988.1, from coordinate 310 downwards.
CCTCGAGCTCGGTGAGCCGATGCTCCACGGCCATGTGGATGTCCTCCAGCGCGGCGTCGGGCTGGTAGCGCCCCTCGCGCAGCTCCTGGCCCACCCGCTCCAGGCCGCGACGCAGGGCCGCCCCCTCCTCGGGGGACAAAAGCCCCACCTCCTCGAGCATGGTGGCGTGGGCCACCGAGCCCGCCAGATCCTCCTCGAACATGCGCAGGTCCGTGGCCATGGACTCGGAGAAGCGCTGCATCTCCTCGCCCGGGCCGCCATCGAATCGTCCGCTCCACAGCGCCAAGGTTCTCCTCCTACGCGCCTGTTG
>CAYFWA010000987.1:1707-2647 GCA_964346625.1 uncultured Myxococcales bacterium | reverse complement strand
GTCCCCGCCACCGCCGCAGTCCCCGCCACCGCCGTCGCCGGGCACCCCGTAGATGGTGGCGCAGAGCTGGGACTGGCAGGTGCTCGTGACCTCGGGGCAGGGCCCGCAGTCGGCCAGACAGCTCATCATGGGGCAGTGGGAGGGCACCGGCTCGCCGGGCCGCACCAGGCACTCGTCGTGGCCGAGCATCTGCCGTGGCCAGGCTTCGGGGCAGGCGCAGCACTGCCGGCCGTTGACCGCGATGGCGCAGTCGTCGGGCTGGTTGCACTCGGGGATCGGCTCGCAGCTTCCACCGTCGCAGACCGTGTTGCGCGACGGCGGGCCCGACCAGGTGCAGTTGAGGAGGTCACAGTTTTGCTCCCAGCGGTCGCGGCAGACGCCGGGGATCTCGGCCGGCGGCCAGGACACCACGCAGGGCTCGGCCTCGAGCAGGGCGCGGCTGGCGCCAAAGGCCTGGGTGCAGCAGTCGTCCACCCGAACGCCCAGCAGGCACTGCTCGTCGTCCTGGCAGCTCAGGTCCTCGTCCCAGGCGCACCGGCCCTCGTCGCAGGTCACGGCGCCCGGGTTGGGGGGACACTGGGCGCAGTCGATGCCCGGGCAGTCCACCTGGCACTCGGGCGGCACGTGGGACTGCGCGAGGGGGATCAGGCACGGGTCGGCCGCCAGGTCCGCGCTGCTCACCGGCTCGGGGCAGCTACAGCACTGGTTCGCCCGCCAGGCGATGTGGCACTCGCTGTCGTGGTCGCAGGCGCCGTTGGTGTTGGCATTGGTGTTGGTGTTCGCGTTGGTGTTGGCGTTGGCGTTGGCGTTGGCGTTGGTGTTGCCGTTGCCGTTGATTCCCCCGCCGTCGCCGGCGTAGAAGGCCGTCCGGCCGCCGCAGGCGGCCAGCGCGAAGGCGACCGTAAACCCGACTCCGCGAAAGAGGACTCGGTGAAAGGAG
>CAYFWA010000987.1:0-1607 GCA_964346625.1 uncultured Myxococcales bacterium | reverse complement strand
CTTCGGTGAAAGGAGCTTCGGTGAAAGGAGCTTCGGTGAAAGGAGCTTCGGTGAAAGGAGCTTCGGTGAATAGGTAGTCTCATGTGTGAGATCCTATCACGAGATGGGAGGCGCCGTCCCGCGGGCGGCGGTGCGCAGGGTGAAAGGCGGGCTCAGACTCGCGTCAGATGCCGCGCGAGAGGTTGCGGACGGTGAACAGGCCGGAGGTCTTGCCGCCCAGCGAGCGGGTGGAAAGCAGCCGCAGCAACGTGGAGGTGCGGCTCTGCACGTTCACCATGCGCGTCTCCTTGATGATGGGCTTGCCGTTTCGGTGGCCGAGGCGGCGCACGAACAGCTTCTTGAGAAGCTGGCCCTTTTGGTCGTACATCTTGAGCCGGATGGCCACGTGGTTGTCCTTGCGGATCCAGGCCACCACCTTGCTGTACTGGGCGTCGGTGCCGGCTTGGGCCTTGGGCTTGGCCTCGATCACGTAGCAGGCGAAGCGTGCGATCTTGGAGTCGGGCAGCCGGCGGTAGCGGGCGTTTTTGAGCTCCCGGGCCTCGATGTCGCTGTAGGTGAAATCCGAGCCGAGAAACCGGCCCTGGCGGGCGCGGCCGATGATGCGCCGCGTGCGCTTGAGCGACGGGAGGTACAGCCACATCTGGTCGCTGCCGTCGGCGCGCTCCTTGAGCAGGAAGCTGGTGCCCGCCACGTCCGGGGGCGCGGTGATGCGCACCAGGCTCTGGACCCGCTTGCCCTTGCGCTGGGACCATACGCGTAGGCTGCGCACGCGCTGGGAGCCCCGGGCGCTGGTGAGGGTCATGCGCACCCGGGCCCGGCTGCCCTGCTGGCCGAGGTAGCTGTGGTCGAGGGCCTTGTCCACGATCTGCTTGGCCGTGAGCTTGCCCGCGGCCGCCGAGGCGCCCGGCAGGCTCGCGGCGGCGCCGAGGGCGGTCAGGGCGGTCAGGGCGGTCAAGGCGGTCAGGGTGCCCCGCAGCGTGAGGCCGGGGATGGTGGGTCGCATGAGCTAGTCCTCCTTTGTCTCCCCGGTGTCCGCGCCGCCGCCCCGGGCGGCGCGGGCGCCGGGATCGTCGGCCGTGGTGGTGGCCGTGGCCGTGGTGGCGGCCGTGGTGGCGGCCGTGGCCGTGGCCGTGGCCGTGGCGGAGGCGGTCTCCTCGTCGCCGGCGGTCTCCTCGTCGCCGGCGGTCTCCTCGTCGCCGGCCAGGTCGGCCTGCAGCTCGGCGGTGCGCTCTTGCACCCGCTTGCGTAGCTCGGGCGACAGATAGACCTCCTCGGTGGAAAAACGCGCCAGCGCCCCCACGAGCACGTTGACGCGATCGAGCACCGGGAGGTGACGATCGATCATCACCCGGTATTCACCCTGGACGCGGCACAGGCCGCCGGGGCTGGCCTCGGGCGACAGCCGCTCGTAGATCACCTTGATGCGCATGGCCTCGGCGGCCTGCTCCAGCTCCTCGAGCATACGCTCTCGCTTCATCGGGGGTCGTCCTTCGATTCCTGTCGGTCCGGGGGCGTTCCGTCTGGGTCCGTTTCGCCGGGGGGCGTTCCGTCTGGGGGCGTTCCGTCTGGGTCCGTTTCGCCGGGGGGCGTTCCGTCTGGGTCCGTTT
>CAYFWA010000986.1:0-2654 GCA_964346625.1 uncultured Myxococcales bacterium | reverse complement strand
GCGACTTGCAAGCCAGGTCTACCCGGAGGATCGCATCGTAACCATCGAGGACACGCCCGAGCTCAAGGTAGACGCCTGGTGCCACTGCCAGCTGTACACGAGCGAGTACCGCGGCCTGGCCGATCTCATCGAGTTGGCCCTGCGCCTGTCTCCGGACCGGCTGGTCGTCGGTGAAAGCCGCGGAAGAGGCATCCTTCGTCTCTTCGACGCCATGCTCACGGGCCATCCGGGAGGCATCTCGACGTTTCACGCCGACTCGGCCCGAAAGGCGCTCCGGCGCATGATGATCTACTGCCGTAGAGCGAGTGACACCGGCGCCCACCAAGAGACGATCGCCGAGGCCGTTGACCTCATCGTCGTCCTTACCGGACGCGGAGAGGCCCGCCGGGTCCATGAGATCGCAGTTGTCGATGGACTCACCAGCGGGGGGTCGTTTCACCTTCAATCGATCACGTAAACGCTCCCTTGCATAAACGCTCCCTTGCATAAACGCTCCCTTGCATAAACGCTTCTTCGAATAAATGCTCCCGCGTGAAGGTGTCACCGCCTGCCTTCACGCGCAGCGCCGGAGACGGCGCACCTCGAGGCCACGTAATCATGGCATATACCTGTCCACACACAGACCGAAACGCCGCTATGACGCGACCGACCCGCACCCTCCGATCGATCCTTGACACCCCATCTTCCAAGTGTGCTCCCCTCCTAGCCCGAGCCTTGACCGCACTCGTGCTGGCGATGCTCGCGAGCCTGGCGCTCCCAGAACTTGCCCTCGCGGCCGGAGGGACGGGGGGCATCGCGCCCGTGGAAGCTCAGCTTTCCGCTATCGTCGACTTTATTCGTGGTCCGGCCGGCATCGCCATCTGCACGATTGGGCTCATCGCCGCCATCGGAGGCATGGTCTTCAACTCTCAGCGGGGGCGGCCTATCGGCTCCTTTGCCATCGCGGCCGTCGGCATCGTGCTTTTTTTCGCAGCGCCGGACATCGTCGCGTTCCTGAGCGCCGAAGGCGCGCTCTTTTGAGACGCTCGCCGCGCGAATGATGCCGCGGCGGGGCCCACGCTTCGCACGACGATGATCCCGTGTGTAGTGGGCTGATGTGAAGTGGACCCGCGTGAAGTGGTTAGCCTGTCGCAAAACGAGCCGCAACGAGGGAGTGCGCTATGTCCTATCGGAACGCCTCGATAACCGTGCCGCCAGAGGATGTGCCCGCCCGCGCCCCGCGTGAGGTAGCCGTCCACCGGTCGCTCACAAGGAAGCCCTACGTATTTGGGGTAGGCTATCTCATTCTGGGGGTGGACATCACCCTCTTTTGGGTCGCGTACGTCACAGCCGGGCTTTTCTCGCCCGTCTTCCTGGCCACAGCCCTGGCCGTCATCACCCTCACGGGAGGGGTCCGCTGGGCGCGTAGCCGTGATCAGTATGCGGTCGAGGTCTTCCTGCGGGCGGCGACCACGCCGGCGCTCTGGGCGGCACACGCCCGGCCCGGCGTTGCAACCAAACGGCCGCCCCCGTCGATCCCGCCTACCCCGTGATCTCGCCCAATCTACAGGGACTGTCTCGACATAGGGACGCTTTGGCAGCAAGCCTCGGTGGGTGTGTGCTGTACGCGCGGGCCCTACCTCCCTATGTCGGTTGCGCTTACCCGGTGCTGCATGCGCCGCACACTGAAAAAGCCACACCGTATTGCACCCTACTTCATACCGCGATGTACACGACCCTTCTCGCGCTTGCCGCCCTGGCCGCCGGCGCCGGCGTCAGGCCCCTTACACGCCGCCTGCAGGAATACCGGGCTGAGCCGGAGGCCCTGGCAGAGCTCGTGCAGTGGGCCCTGCTCGCCGCGCCCGGTGTCATCTGGAACAAGGACGGCGCCTTCGTCGGCGCCTTCGAGTTCTCCGGTCCGGATCTCTCGTTCGCCACGGCCGACCAAACCGACCAGGTGGCCGACCAGACGGCCCGTGCCCTGGGTGTTCTCGACGAGCGCCACATGCTGCACGTCGATCAGGTGCGCCTGCCATCCCATGCCTACCGGTCCGAATACCACCACGGGACGATGGCAGTCACAGGGGCCACAGCGGACAGAGCGTCTCCTCCGCTGGCCCGGCTTATCGATCGGCAGCGGCGCGCCCGCCATACGTCGGGGACGCACTTCGAGGACCGATTCTTTATGGCGCTCACCTACCTGCCGCCGGCGGAGATCTATGAGCGCGCCGCGCGTCTCTTCTACACGGGCGGCCCACGCCCGGAAGGCGTCGACTGGACGAGCGCTATCGCTGACTTCGAGGGGCGTCTCAGTGCCTTCGCGGCCCGCCTGCCCGACAGCCTGGGCCTTCGCCGACTGCGGGGCGGTGCGCTTTTATCGTATCTGCGCCTCATGCTCTACGGCGAGGACCATCCGGTGACGCCACCGCCCGGGCCGGCCCTCCTCGACTTTCTTTTTGACCGGCCTCTGCGCGGGGGCTTCGAACCAAAGGTCGGGGACAGGTGGACACAGGTGGTAGGCGTCCAGGGCTACCCCGAAACGGCCGCCGCGGGCATCACGCGCGCCCTGGAGACGCTCCCATTTCCGTTTCGGTACTCGACCCGCCTGATCGGCACCTCCACCGAGGGGGCGCGGGCGCTCCTGCGCCAGCGCATGAACACCTGGAGCCTCAAGC
>CAYFWA010000985.1:0-2654 GCA_964346625.1 uncultured Myxococcales bacterium | reverse complement strand
TGCGTGAGCTCGCTTCGCTCGCGGGTCTGGACTGGATCATTCCAGCAAGCTGAAATGATCCAGTCACCAGCGGCTCATCGGTTAAATATCCCGCAATATTCGCCCTCTTCGCGCCTTGCCAGCCGGGCGCCTCGGCGCCCTGAACTGAACACCTTATTCGTGACCGGGGCCTTACGATCAGTTGCCAACGCCCTGGTTGTCACTCCTGCAGGTCGCGCTGAGCCCTCATCCATCGGGCGCAGCGGCGTCGCCGTTGCGGCGGGGATAGCAGACGGTGAGCTCCTCGACCGAGGGGCGGCCACACACCGCGCAGTGGTACTCGGCCTTGTCTTCGCCGGCCTCACAGGCGGTTCCCAGCCGTCGATCTCGGGGTTGGGTGGGGTCGAGGCAGGTGTCGAATAGAGTCACCGGCCGACAGAGGTTGTCTTCGCGCGAGCCTGCCACTCCGCAGGTGCGACATTCGAGCTGCTCTTTGTACATGGGAGCGATCTCCTATTCGAGCCTTGTCTCAATCCGTTTCATCCGGCCTTTGCGAGGCCCGTCTCATCCGGCCTGTGAGGGGCCGGATTCATCCGGAGCCTCCTGCCGACCAGTGCCCTTCACCACCACGTTGTCGGGGCGCCCCGCCAGGTAGGCGTGGATGTTCGAGGCGGTGATCTGCAGGATGCGCTGGTTGGCCTCCCGGGAGTTGAACGCCAGGTGCGGCGTGAAGATCACGTCGTCGCGGCCGAGCAGCAGGTGGTTGAGCACGGCGGCACGCAGGCTCTCGGTGTCGTGCAGCCCGGCGCGGGCCTGGTCCTCGTCGAGCACCAGGGCCTCGTGCTCGAGCACGTCGAGGCCAGCGCCGCCCAGGTGTCGGGCGCGCAGCGACTCGAGCAGGGCGTCGGTGTCCACCAGGCCTCCGCGCGCGGTGTTGATCAGCAGCGCCCCCGGCTTCATGCTCGCCAGGGTCTGGGAATCGATCAGGTGCCGCGTGGCCGCGGTGAGGGGGGCGTGCAGCGACACGATGTCCGCGGTGCGCAGCAGCTCGTCCAGGTCGGTGTAGCGGTAGCCAAGCACGTCCGCCAGCAGCGGCTGCTCGTGGGGATCGTGGGCGAGCACCTGCATGGAAAAGCCCCGCGCGATCTGGATCACCCGCAAGCCGATGTGTCCGGTGCCCACCACGCCCAGGGTCTTGCCCCGCAGATCGAAGCCCTCTAGGTTCTCCAGATCGAAGGTGTCCTTGCGCACCCGCTCGTAGGTCTCGCGCAGCTTGCGGGAAAGCGACAGGATCAGGGCGAAGGTGTGCTCGGCCACGGTGTTGTCGCCGTAGACCGGCACGTTGCACACGGTGATCTCGCGACGTTGCGCCACCTCGAGGTCGATGTGGTCGAAGCCGGTGGACCGGGTGGCGATGAGCTCGAGGGCGGGCAGCCGCGCCATTACGTTGTCGTCCACCTTGGAGGTGATGAACGGCGAGAGCACCTGGATCTCCTCGGCCTCCTGGTTGAGGGATGCGAGGGCCTTGCCCACGGTCACTCGGTGAAAAGAGAGCCGGAAGCGATCCGGGTCCGAGAGCTCGTCTTTCAGCAGGGGGATCGCCCAATCCCGATCCACATCGGCAAACAGAACCGAGGTGGGCTGCTTGGCATGACCAGACCGCGTAGTGCTCTGCGCGTTCCCCATCATGATCTCACCTCCGCGGCGGTTTTCGTAGCGGGTCCGATGCGTGCCGTCGCACGCTTCGATCCCACACGCTTCCTCTCGAGGAGGGAGCGTCTGCCGGGCTCACGGAACCGGCGCTTGAGACCGGCTCCTTCGTATCGCCCTGATTGTAGCAGTGATGAGACACCGCGCATGAATAAAATATTAGCAACAAGGTGGGAGAGGGCAAGCCCTGACCGGACTCCAGCGGCTCGTTGTTCGCTTGAGCCCGGTTCGCCGGGACCCGGTGATCGCTGGCCCGATAATCGCTGGCCCGTGGGCGATGGTTCCATGTCGGCTTTCCATACAACAATGACCCGCCGCGGGCTGATCACCGAGCGCGGCCGCCAGCTCCGGCTCTCACCGAGCCTCGCGGGCACGGCGGGCGGCGGCGCGCACCCCTGCGTCCACTGAGCGGTGCAAGGAGTCTTCGCGATGCTTGTCTCACTGTCGGTCGCGCATTCGTTCCCGCTCGCGTGTTCGCTCTCGCTCGCGTGTTCGCTCCCGCTCGCGCATCTGGTCGCGCTCTCGGCCCCAAGCCTGCTCTGGGCACACGCTGCGGTGATGGCGATTCAGATCGCCGAAAAGCTCCTGGTGGGGCGTGGCTTCGACGAGGTCGTACGGCGGCGGATCCTGCCTGCCTACGATCGCTCCCTGTTTTTGCGCCATCACGTCATGTGGCGAGGGCGGGCGCCGTGAGAACGAGCGCGCGGCGGCCTGGACCGCGGCGCCAGGACATCCCGCGGGGCAGCGCACAGCGGGACGGTGGCCAGCAGCCGCCGGGTCCAGCGCAGCGCACCGTCCACGGTGCGCACGGCGGGCCGCCGCTCCCAAATCCCCCCGAAGCACACCAGGCGATCCGGATCGGGGTTCGCGTCGGTGGAGCGGCTAAGGCCCCGGTCACGAATAAGGTGTCTAGTTCAGGGCGCCGAGGCGCCCGGCTGGCAAGGCGCGAAGAGGGCGAATATTGC
>CAYFWA010000984.1:0-2657 GCA_964346625.1 uncultured Myxococcales bacterium | reverse complement strand
ACAGCATTGCGCCTCGGCGCCCTCGGTGCGTCGAACTTATTCTTGCGCGAGCCCTTACCGTCTGCCGGCTTTACACCGGTCGGGGCTGCGCTACGCTGTGAGGCGACGACGGGCGCCGGCGGCGGCGCCCCGCGATGGAGCGCCAACGGGTTGACCTCTACTCGATACCAGACGGATGCGAGCGGGGCGGAGGGCCATCGGGCCGGCGGGGGGATCGTGCGGCAGCGGATCCGGTGCGTGGGGCAGGTGCAGGGGGTGGGGTTCCGGCCGGCCGTGTACGCGGTGGCGATGCGGTTGGGGCTCGGAGGGTGGGTGCGAAACGATCGGGCCGGGGTGCTGCTCGAGATCGAGGGGTCCGCCGGCGACGTGGCGGCGTTTCCGGGGGCGCTGCGGCAAACCCTGCCGCCCCTGGCGCGGCTGGAGTCCCTGGAGGTGACCCACGCCTGGCCGGTGGACGCGCGTGAGGGGGCGCCGGGCGCCGCGGGCGCCGCGGGCGCCGCGCGCTCGGATGGCGCGGCGGGGTTGGATGACGGCGCGGGCTCCTGTCGCACCGGGGGCGTCGCGGGTTCGAATGGAGCGGGGAACGCGGCGCGGGGGTTTCAGGTGCTGAGCTCGGAGCTGGAGGGGGCCGCGGTGAGCCTGCCGCCGCCGGACGCGGCGGTGTGCGAGGCCTGCCTGGCGGAGCTGCGCGCGCCCGGGGATCGGCGCGCCGGGTATCCCTTCACCGTGTGCAGCCACTGTGGGCCGCGGTTCTCGGTGGTGCGGGGGTTGCCCTACGACCGGGCCCGAACGTCCATGGCGGAGTTTGCGCTGTGTGACGACTGCCGGGGGGAGTACGAGGATCCCGCAGACCGGCGGTTTCACGCCGAGCCGGTGTGCTGCCCGGCCTGCGGCCCGCGGCTGCGGTGGTGGGCGTCCGAGCAGGGGAGCAAAACGGCGGTGGAAGGGGACGCGACGGTGGAGGGGGACGCGGCGCTGGCGGCGGCGCGGCAGGTGCTGGGGGATGGAGGGATCGTGGCGCTCAAGGGGCTCGGGGGGTTCCAGCTCGCCTGCCGCGCCGATAACGGGGAGGCGGTGGCGCGGCTGCGCAGGCGCAAGGCCCGGCCCGCTCAGCCTTTCGCGGTGATGGCGCAGGACCTGGACACGGCGCGGCGCCTGGTGGCGCTGGGGCCGGCGGACGAGGCGTGGCTCGGTTTTCCGCGGGGGGCCATCCTGCTCGCGCCGGCGCGCCGGGAGGGGGTGTCCGCCGGGGAGGCCGAGACGTTGGCGCCGGGGCTCGGGGATCTGGGGGTGATGCTGCCCACCACGCCGCTGCACCATCGGCTCTTCGAGGGGGCGCCCTTCGACCGGCTGGTGATGACCTCGGGCAACCGCAGCGGGGAGCCGCTGTGTGTCACCGACGCCGAGGCCGTCGAGGCGCTGGGGGCGGTGGCCGACGGGTTCTTGTCCCATGATCGCGAGGTGGTGCGGCGGGTGGACGACTCGGTGGCCCGCAGCGGCTCGCCGGAATCCGGGCCGTACCTGGTGCGGCGGGCCCGGGGCTGGGTGCCGCAGGGGCTGCCCTCGCCTCTGCCCTCGCCTTTGCCCCAGGCTCTGCCCCAACCTCTGCCTGCGCCCTTACCGTCGCCGTTCGGCGCAGAGACGAGGAGGAAAGTGGGCGACGCGGCGCCGGTGCTGGCGGTCGGCGGGCACCTGCAGGTCACGGCGGCGGTGGCCGTGGAGGGTCGCGTGGTGCTGTCGCAGCACGTGGGGGACCTGGAGACCGAGGCGGCGCGGCGCGCGCTGCGCGAGGCCGTGGCCGGGCTCGAGGAGCTGCTGGGGGTGGCGCCCGCGGTGGTGGCGGTGGATGCGCACCCGGACTACTCGAGCGCGGCCTGGGGCCGGGAGCTGGCAGCGGCGCGGGGTGGGCACGTGGTGCCGGTGCAGCACCACCACGCCCACGCCGCGGCGGTGCTGGCCGAGCACGGGCGGTACCCCGCGCCGGGCGCAGCCGAGCGCGTGGCCGCCCTGGTGCTCGACGGCACCGGCTACGGCGCCGACGGCACCGCGTGGGGCGGAGAGCTGCTGCTCATCGGCGGTGGCACCGCGGGGGCGAGCCAGACGCCGGACGTCGCGGCTGGCGTCATGTCGGGCGTCGCGTCGGGCGTCATGTCGGGCGTCGCGTCGGGCGTCACGCGGCTGGCGCACCTGGAGCCCCTGCCGCTGGTGGGGGGCGAGCAGGCGGTGCGCCAGCCCTGGCGGGTGGCGCTGGGGGCGCTGGCCACCACGGCGGTGGCGCCCCTGCTCGAGTCCACCCCCATGGCGCAGCGGCTGGAGCCGGCCTGGATCCGCGCGGTGTACGACCTGGCGCGGGCCGGCGTGGGGGCGCCGGCCACCGGGGCCGGGCGGCTGTTCGAGGCGGCCGGGGCCCTGCTCGGCCTGGCCGTGGACAACACCTACGAGGGCGAGGCCGCCGCCCGGCTGGAGGCTCTGGCTGAGCAGGGCGGTCCGGGCGAGAGCTGGCCCGAGGTGCTCGAGCAGCTCGAGCTGGGCTCGGCGCCGGAACCGGCACCGGAACCGGCACCGGAACCGGCACCGGACCCGGCACCGGACCCGGCACCGGACCCGGCACCGGACCCGGACCCGGACCCGGACCCGGACCCGGACCCGGACCCGGA
>CAYFWA010000983.1:0-2660 GCA_964346625.1 uncultured Myxococcales bacterium | reverse complement strand
ATGACACCTTCGCACCGGCAGGTCCGAATTATGTGCTATATTCTAACCGCAGCGAAGACGGAGGCTCATTGACATGACCTTGAAGGAAGACATCAAGCCGATCACCTACCTGAAACACCACACCGCGGACCTCGTGGCCGAGGTGGAACAGAGCGGGCGCCCGGTGGTCATCACGCAAAACGGCACGGCGAAGGTGGTCGTCCTCGATGTCGACAGTTACGACCGCTGGCGAAAGTCCACCGCCTTGCTGCGCATCCTCGCCCACTCGGAGGCGGCGGTGCGGGAAGGGAGGACGGTATCCCAGCAGGAGGCCTTCGCCCGCGCCGAGGCCGCGCTGGAGTCGGCTCGACGTGGCGAGTGAGCCAACCTGGGAGGTGAGCTGGGCCGAGCCGGCGTCCACGGACCTGGCAGACCTTGTCGCCCACATCGCGGCCGAGGCCCCCTTGAATGCGCAGAAGGTGCTCGAGCGGATCCAACGCCGCGCCGCTCGCCTCACCACGTCGCCGCAGCGAGGCCGCGTCGTGCCGGAAATGCGCACCCTGGGCATCGCCGAATTTCGGGAAGTGGTCGTCAAGCCCTATCGCTTGATTTACCGAATCACCAAGACGCAGGTCATCGTGCTGGCGCTGCTCGACGGCCGGCGCGATCTGGACGATCTCCTCTACGAGCGTTTGGTCCGCCCCTCCTGACGGGAGAAGGGGGACGGTGTTCCAAAATTCCAATTCGCTCAGCAACCACCTGAGATTACGATCAATTCGACGCAGCGGGAGAGGGGGACGGTGTTCCAAAATTCCAATTCGCTCAGCAACCACCTGAGACGGCGGACGGAGGGAGGACGGATTTTGTCTCGGCGCCCGGCCATGATAGGTTGATCACTGAATACCATCACTGAATACCGACCCGGCGCATCTGCGCCGCGTGGCGATTTGACCATCAGCTTGCCGCCACGAAAAACAAGGAGCTAAAGCGATGAATGTCCGCGACGATACCTGCGACGATACCTGCGACGATACCTGCGACGATACCTGCGACGCGAACGTGAGCCCCCGGGGGCGGATCCAGCCGGATCGGCAGGCGATCCGGGACGCCGGGGCGCAACGACTGGCCGGGCCCCGGCTACGCCGGATCCGGCGCGACCTCGCGGCGTGGATCGCGCGGGCGCGCAAAGAGGCCGGGCTGAGCCGGCGGGAGGTGGCCGATCGAATGGGCTACCAAAAGCCCGACCGTGGCATGGCTCGGCTCGCGCGATGGGAGCGGGGAGACGACGCGGTCTGGGGCGATCGGATCCCGGCGCTGGCGCGGGCGCTCGAGGCGCCGGCAGAGGAGCTGGCGCGGTTTGCCGAGCAGGAGCGGGCCGCGCTGGAGGCCGCGCGGGCCTCGGCGGCGACGCGGGCCGCGGCCGACGCCGCGGCGCTTGAGGCGGAGCTACGCCTGCTGGCCGAGCACGCGGCAGAGCTGTTGAGCGAGCCCGGCTCCGTCGCAGGGCCTCTGGGAGAGCGCGAGCGCGGGCGTCCGGGCGAGCGCCCGGGAGAGCGTCAGGGCGGACCTCTGGGATACGGTTTGATGAGCGAACGCCTGGCCGGGCTCCCGGACGTGCGGCTGCGCTGCGCGGGCTGGTCCGTGGCGCTGCTGGGCGGTGGGCACTTCACGCTGGGATTCCTGATGCGCGCCTGGCGTCGGGGCCTGCTGACGGCGCGGTGTGGCTGCTGCGGCCAGACGCTGCTTTTGACCTGGGTCGCCGGGAGCCCCGCGTCCGGCGCGCACCGGATGCGGGGGATCTGCCGGACCACGGGCGAGCTCCGCACCGTGACGTTTGGCGATCCCGCCCAGGCCTCGAGGCTGCTCGGCCTCACCGCCCGGATCGCACGGCGGGCGCCGCGCGGCGCACGATGTGACCTGACGCTGGCCGAGCTGCTGTGCCGCGCCGGGCTCGACGCGCCGCGCGTCCGGATCCGCGACCCCGCGGGCGCGCCCCTGGCGGTCTTCGATCCGGCCTCCGGGGTGATCACGCCCACGCCGGACCCTTCGCGCGTCGCGCCCCCGGCGGACCCTTCGCGCGTCGCGCCCCTCGCGCCTTCGGGGGGTCATTTGCGCGCGGGGTGCGTCTCGAGCGACGCGCGCGTTGCGCCCCCGGGGGACCCTTCGCGCGCGGGGTGCGTCTCGAGCGACGCGCGCGGCGCCGAGGAGCCGGCCCTCGGCCTCGAGCTCCGGGTCTCGACGCGACGGGGGCCGGCGCGCGAGGGCGGCCGGCCCGTGATCGGCGCCCTCGGGCAAGGGGCCGGCCCCTCGGCGACCTTCGGGGTGTGGCAGGGCGAGGCGCTGGAGCTCGCGGACCGCACCGGCCGGCGCTGGAGCCTCCACCCCGGCTACCTCGAAGGCCCCGCCGGGCAGGTCGTGGCCTGGTTCGACGCCCCGGTGCCGCCGGCCGTGGCGAGTTGGCTGGTGAGCTGAGCGCCTGGCCGCTGGCCCGCGGGGCCGCGGGGCCGCGGGGCCGCGGGGCCGCGGTCCCGCTTTTGCGATGAGACGACGGCTGTCACATCGCGCCGGTACAACGACACATCGCGCCGGTACAACGCACGCATCCGGAACGATGCCCGATGGTAAGCGTTCAGGGGTCTCGTAGGACCGAAAACGTGATAAACGGCAACAAGGCAGGTTTC
>CAYFWA010000982.1:0-2664 GCA_964346625.1 uncultured Myxococcales bacterium | reverse complement strand
CGGGCGCCTCGACGCCCTGACTTGCAGACCTTATTTTGACCCGCTCCCTTAGCTGATCGCGTCGGAAGCGTACCCTGCCAGCGGTCAGGCCCGACACGCTGCTTGCACTCGGCGGCGAGCTGATATAGGCAACAGTCCCATGCCCGAAAACATCCCAAATACCCTCGGAATCGATATCGGATCCACCACCGTGAAGCTCTGCCGGCTCGCGCCGGACGGAGCCACCGAGCACGCAGAGCTCGCGCACGAGGGCGATCTGCCCGGCACGCTGTCGCGGCTCGCCGCGCGGCTTGGGGTCGCCTCCAGCGTTGGCGACGACCCGGGCCGGAGCGGCGACGGCCGGAGCGTCGAAGGGGGCGACGGCCGGAGCGGCGAGGGGGGCGACGGCCGGAGCGGCGAGGGGGACGAGCTGGGCGGCGACGGCGGCGGCCAAGACCGAAGCGTCGAGGTGGCTCCGGACCCCGAGCTGCACGGTCTGGTCACCGGCACCGAGGGGCGTCACCGGCTGGCGCTGCCCCAGGTCATCGCCGCCGAGACCATCGAGGCCGGGCTCGAGGCCCTCGGGCGGCGGCCCCGGGCGGTGGTGTCCATGGGGGGCGAGGACCTGGTGGTCTACGTGCTCGACGACCACGGGCGCATCGCCAACACCTACGCGGGCAACAAGTGCGCCTCGGGCACCGGGGAGTTCTTCCGGCAGCAGCTCGGGCGCATGGACCTGCGCCTCGGCGACATCGACGCGGTGTGCGAGGGGGCCGCGGTGCACCGCCTGTCGGCGCGCTGCTCGGTGTTCATGAAGTCCGACTGTACCCACCGGCTCAACAAGGGGGAGGCCACCAAGGGCGACATCGCGCTTTCGCTGAGCAAGGTGATGGCGGACAAGGTGGCCGAGTTTCTCACCAAGGCGAAGCTACGCGAGGGCCAGGTGGTGCTCACCGGCGGCGTCACGCGCAACCGTCACCTGGTGCGGTTCGTGCGAGAAAACAACCCTGGCGTGGAGCTCGTGGTGCCCGAGCAGGCGCCCTACTTCGAGGCCTTCGGCGCCGCCCACCTGGCCCGGCGCCAGGGCGCGCCCCTGCCCGCCGCGGGCCTGGTGCGACCGGGCACGGGGCTCATCTTCGAATCCTTCGCGCCGCTTGCGGGCGCCAGCGACCAGGTCCGTCACGCCCCCTCCCAACGGGCTGAGCTCGACCCGGAGGCCGAGTACGTGCTGGGGGTGGACGGCGGCTCCACCACCACCAAGGTGGCCCTGGTCAACGCCCACACGCTGGAGATCGTGGCCGAGCACTACGGCCGCACCCACGGGGACCCCGTGGCGGCCCTCAAGCGGTGTTTGCAGGAGGTGAAAGCGCAGCTCGGCGGGCACCGGCCCCGGATCCGGCTGGTGGCCGCCACGGGCTCATCACGGGAGCTGCTGGGGGTGTTTCTTGAGACCGTGGGCGTGTACAACGAGATCATCGCCCACACCGTGGGGACCACCTACTTCCAAAAAGAGGTGGACACCATCTTCGAGATCGGCGGGCAGGACGCCAAGTACGTCTACATCGTAAATGGCGTCCCCATCGACTACGCCATGAACGAAGCCTGCTCGGCGGGCACCGGCTCCTTCCTGGAAGAGTCCGCCGCCGGGGATCTCAACATCGACACCGCCCCCGAGATCGGCCCCGTCGCGCTGCAGGCCCAGGCGCCGCTCAAGTTCGGCGAGCACTGCTCGGCCTTCATCAACTCCGACATCCGCAAGGCCATCGGGCAGGGCGCGGCCCGCGAGGACATCGTGGCGGGCCTGGTGTTTTCCATCGTGGCCAACTACCTCAACCGCGTGGTGGGCAACCGCGCGGTGGGGGACCACATCGTGCTGCAGGGCGGCGTGGCCAAGAACCCGGCGGTGCCCCTGGCCTTCGCCCAGATGACCGGCAAGCACATCACCGTGCCCCCGGATCCCGAGCTCATGGGCTGCTTCGGCGTGGCGCGGTTGGCGCTCCAAAAGGAAAGCGAGGGTCTGCTGGCCAAGGGCGAGTTCGATCTGGACGCCCTGCTCGCCAAGGAGATCACCTACCACAGCGAGTTCACCTGCAAGGCCTGCGAGAACCTGTGCTCCATCCGACGCATGGAGGTGGGCGATCGGCGCTACCCCTTCGGCGGCCGCTGCTCGCTTTACACGAACCAGCGCAAAAAGCGCAAGATCAAGGCCTCCGAGGTCACCGACTACACGCGGGTGCGCAGCCGGATGCTCTTCGAGGAGTTCGCCCCCGACCCTGCCACCCTGGCGCCGAAGACCGACGCGGTGGTGGGGGTGCCCATGGCCTTCTCGGTGCACACCCTGTGGCCCTTGTACGCCTGGTTCTTCCACGAGCTCGGGGTCCGGATCGCGCCCTCCACCGAGATCCGGCCCGAGGGGATCGCCAAGCAGGAGAGCAACTACTGCTTCCCCGCCGAGATCGCCCACGGCGCCATCCAGGACGTGCTGGAAAAGGGTGTGGACTACGTGTTCCTCCCCCACTTCCGGGACATGCCCACCCTGGAGGACGTCCACGCCTGCGTGTGCCCGCTGACCCAGGGGCTGCCCTTTTACGCCCGACACGCCTTCGGGCTGCAGGACGAGCCGCGTGCTGACATTCAGGGGGGATGTCCCATCCCCCCTCGCCCCGAAAAAGCGCGGTTTTTCGG
>CAYFWA010000981.1:0-2666 GCA_964346625.1 uncultured Myxococcales bacterium | reverse complement strand
GGTGCTCCAGTTCCAGTCCACGGGAAACCGCCAGCTCGGCGGGGTGGAGTTCTACCTCGATCGCTACTTCGCCGTGCGCCAGCCCGGGAGCCCTGACATCCTGGCCTTTCGCGCCTACCTGCGGGCCCTCACCGTACCGCCCGCCGGCACCGAAGGCGTGCCCGACACCGCGCCACCGCGCACGCTCTTCATCTGGCCCAAGGTGCTCACCATCGAGACGATGATCACCGACCTGGAGCTGGAGTACCGGCAGTTCGGGGTGGGCGGCGAGCTGCTGGTCTACACGGCCGCCTGCTCGTTCGAGGAGATCCTCGATCTACGCGTCACCGCCGAGATGCGCCGCTCCGAGGGGATGTGACCATGCCGCCCCACGTCGGTTCCCGCTACACCTTCTGCCACGCGGTCACGGACGACCTGGGAGTGCTCCACCTCACCGAGCGGGAGCCCTACCGCTACCGGCCGCACACGGACAACCGGGTCCACGTCGCGGCCGAAGGGGACACGCTGTTCACCCTGGCCGGCCGCTACTTCGCCCCGCTCCCCCGGGCCTGCGGCTTCTGGTGGGCCATCGCCGACTTTCAGCCGGATCCGATCCTCGATCCCACTCTAACGTTTTGCGCAGGCCGGCGGATCCACATCCCATCGCTGAGGGTGCTCACGGACGTGATCCTCGGCGAGGATCGGCGGAGGGAGCACGGATGAACCCGGTGATCGACAGGAGCGCCCCGGGCGTCCGCATCACCCTGCTGCCCCACGAGAAGGCCACCGAGGGCGAGCCGCTCGAGCTGCACGATCGGCTCATCGGCTTCACCTACGAGGACTGCGAGAAGAAGGCCGACAAGGTCACGCTGCAGCTCCGGAACTTCGACCTGCACTTCTTCGACCGCCAGGAGCTCATGGGCGGCGCCGTGCTGGAGGTTTGTTGGGGCTACCCGGGAAACATGAGCCCGCCGCGCCGGGTGGTGGTGAAGAAGCTCAAGGGGTTCGCCACCCTGAACGTCGAGTGCCACTGCCGATCCTCGCAGATGAACCGCCAGTCCAAGACCAGGCGCTGGCAGGACGTGACCCGCTCCGACGTGGTCCGCGAGGTGGCCCGGGAGAACGGCTACGAGGGTCAGTTCGTGGACGTGGAGGACACCGGGGAGGTCTACGACGTCATCAACCAGACCGCCGAGACCGACGCCCGATTCCTGCGCCGCCTCGCCGCCCGCGAGGGCTTCGAGCTCTACGTGGACCTGGGCGGCCTCCACTGGCACCAGCGGCGCCAGCGCGCGGCGCCCACCCACGTCCTCACCTGGTACGCCGATCCCGGCCGCGGGGACGTGCTGAACGTCAACGTCGAGTCCAACCTGGTCAAGCGCGTCGGCCGGGCCACGGTGCGGGGCCGGGACCCGCTGCGCAAGACCACCATCAGCTCGTCCGCAACCTCGGAGAGCACCTCCCGCGACACCCTCGGCCAGACCGTGGAGGTGGTGGATCCCGAGACCGGGAAGACCCACCTCGAGGTGCGCAACGCCACGTCCAGCGTGCACCCCACCTCGGCCTCGAGCGCCGGCCGGGCGGCGCGGCAGTCCGCGGCCCGGTTCCGCCGCGCCGAGCGGGCCACGATCAAGCTCTCCCTGCGCGCCGTGGGCGATCCCACCCTGCGGGCCAAGAGCATCGTCGAGGCCCGCGGGATCTCCGCCCTGCTCTCGGGCAAGTACTACGTGAGGGACGTCAAGCACGTCATCTCCGGCTCCGGCTACACCTGCGAGCTCAAGCTCACCCGCGACGGCACGGGGCGCCTGGCACGCCGGCTCGCCCGCGAGCAGCGCGGCCAGCGCAACCGCACCCGCGCCAAGAGGACCGGCCAGCTCAGGACCGTCGAGCGGGTGGACCCGGAGACCGGCCGCACCCGGCTCGAGTACTACCAGGACGGCCGCCGCGTGGGCCATGACGATCCCGAGAATTGGCAGACCGTAATGGAGTGAGCCATGCCGTTTCCAGCCTTTGACGACGACATCGAGTCCCACGACACCCGGCTGCCGGGCCTGTACATCGGGTACGTGACCGACCGGGACGACCCGGAGCAGCTCGGCCGCGTGCGGTTCTGCATCCCCGGTCTGGTGGAGCCCCACGGCCCCTGGGCCTGGCCCCTGGGCACCTGCGGCGGCGGCTCCAAGGACCGCGGGCTCTTCGCCGTGCCCGAGGTCGGGGCTGAGTGTGCGGTCTGGTTCAACCAAGGTGATGTCGATGCGCCCCACTTTCTATCCGCGCACTGGGGCCGTCCAGATGGCGTGAGCGAGGTGCCTGAAGAGGCGCAGAAAGACCCGCCCGACTGCCGCGTATTCGCCACCGAAACGTTCCGCATCGAGCTGGACGAGTCTGAAGGCTCGAAGAAGCTCAGGCTCACGAACATAAAGACCGGCGACCACCTGGTCTTCGACGCCGAGGAGAACGCCATCACGCTCCAGGGCACCACGTCCATCACCATCAAGGCGGTGGGCGCCATCAAGCTGGAGGCGCCCCTCGTGACCATCGCCGGCCGGGTCGTCCGCCCGGTCGCGGACAGCATCTGAGGAGACCATGCCAGCCCCCATCTGCATCGCCATCCCCCCGTCTCCCGACCCGCTGCGGCTCACCCTGCCCGGAGGGCCGAGCATCGAGCACATGGACCTGCTCCAGGT
>CAYFWA010000980.1:0-2668 GCA_964346625.1 uncultured Myxococcales bacterium | reverse complement strand
GGCGCCGCGAGCCGCCGGCCGCCGCGGGGCGCGGCGCGGCCGACCGGCCGCTGCGCAGTCCTGCCACCACAGCACCGCCGGCCGGCTCGCCAGCCGGCCGGCGACGAAGCCGTCCACGCCCCGGGAGGCCGGCACCAGGGTCCGCGCCGGCTGCAGCACGCAGCGCAGCGCCGTGCGCGGCCCCTTTTTCCGCGTCACCGGGTCGTCGCGGGTGGCCAGGACGCCCGTGGCCACCCGCCCGGGCGGCTGGCCAAAGGGCCCCGGATCCAACCCCGGCTCCTCGAGCCGCTCGGCGGCCAGATGCGCCAGGTGCCCGAGCACGTCGAGCTGCTCGGCCAGCGGGCCGCCGGGATCCAGCCGGTGGGCCAGATGGTCGTTGATGGACACCACCGCCTCGAGCACCGCGCACACGGGGGCGTCCTCCCGATCCCGGCCCACCGGCGCCTCGGCGCCCTGCGGGCCGCGGCAGGCGCGCCGGGCCTGCCGCTCCAGTTGCGACAGGGCTTTACGCAACGCCTCGAGGCACGCCCGCGCCCGGGCCTTTTTTCCGGCGCCGAGGGCCAACACCGCGGCGCGCTGCCGCCGCCGCAGATCGGCCAGGGTCACCGGCCGCTTCGCGGTGGAGGCGTCCGCTCGGGCCGGCGCGATCCGTGAACGAGCGCGACGCGGGCCCTCGGCCCCGCAGCCGCGGCAGCCCGGCCCGAGCCCGCCCAGGGCCGCCAGAGAGACCAGCAGGCCCGCGAGCCTCGCGCGCCATCGCCGCCGCGTTCGCCGAGACCTGGCCATGGCGCGGAATCTTGAGCCCGCGCCCGGGCCGCTGTCAATCCACCCCGGGCATGCGCCAGGAGCGCTCACCAAAATAGACCCCCAAATTTTCGGGCTCTGTCCGGACTTCCCAACGGGATTTGTTTCGCGCTTACGAAATGTTGACTGCTGGCGCGGCTCTGGCCGCTTCACCACAGTGCGGCGCGGCAAGGCCCCCCCCAAGGCCTCGTTGACGCGACGCTGCTGTGGTCAACCTGCCAGAGCCGTGACAGCGCGGCGGGTACAGCAAGGCGTTCGTTTTCGCACAATCCGGATCACGCTGGATTCGGCTCGTAACCCCGTTTCTCAAGACAAAACGGGGCGTTACCGTGGTGAGAGATCCGGATAGCGCCATGCAAAAGCAGCCCGAATGGGTGGCGACGGGGAGCGCCGGCGGCGCGCGGCGACAGGGTGTGGCGGCGCCGCGGCGGCGTCACCGTGGCCCACCTCGCACCGAGGTCCGGCGATGTGGCGCGGCGGCCGGCGTACGCCACCACGCAGACCCCGAGGGCCCCTGGCGCGTTGCACTGTAAGCAGCCGCCGAAAACCCCGTTTCCGATGGGACCGGCCACGCCGGGGACACTGGCCCCGGGCCGGCGCTGTCACAGGGAGGCCCCTCATGGTGGAAACCACGGTCGCAGAAACAGCCATAGAAACAGGCGCAGAACCAATCCCAGCACCAATCCCAGAAACCGTGCCGGTCCCGGCAACGAGCCCGGCGGCGGCGAGCCCGGCGGCGTTCCCAGCCCAGCGCGTGGCCCAGCGCCTGGCTCGGCGCTTATCCCGCAGCACGCTCAACTCGCTGGGAATCGCACTGATTCTCGGATCCGTCGGGGCGATGCTGCTCGGCGCCAAAGAGGCCCGGGCCCAGTACGCCACGCCGCCCCCGCCGCCCCCCGCACCGGGGGTCACCGTGCCCGACCCGGCGCCCGGCGCCGCCCGCCGACCCGGCGCGGCCCGGCGGCCCGGGGCCACGGTCCGCTGTGGCGCCTGCACCATCCGGTGCCCGGGCCAGGCCAAGGCGACGCGGCGGCGGCCTCCTCATCATCAGCATTATCGGCGCTCACGCTATACGTCGATCCGCTATGGGCACCGCTATCGGTATCGTTACCGGTATCGCTACCGCCGCTGCCCGCGGTGCCGCTGCCCCAAGCGCCCCAGCCGGCCCAAGCGGCGGCGGCCGTACAACAAGCGGCTGCACAAACACGGGGGCCCCTACCTCGGGATGGGCCTCGGCTACCTCGGCCTGCTCAAGCCCCCCGGGGCCTACGAGGCGCTCGAGCCCACGGTGATGGCCACCACGCACCTGGGCTGGAACTTCAACCCCATCTTCGCCCTGGAGCTCGGCTACCAGGCCGGGATCTTCCACGACCCGGGCTCGGCTCTCGGCGCGGTGAAGCGCCCCACGCTCTCGGGCATCACGCTGGATCTCAAGTTCCGCTTCGTGCGCCCCCGGCGCTACACGCGGGTCATCCCGTATCTGCAGACCGGCGTGGGCATGTACCTGCTGCAGGCCCGGCGCCAGGGGATCGACGAGTGCGACCAGGACGCCGAGAAGCGGCTGGACATGGGATATGGCGGCGGCCTGCAGGTGGGCGGCGGGATCGACTTGTACCTGGCGCCCTGGCTGGTGCTCGGCGCCAAGGTGCTCTACCGGCCGCTTTTCATGAGCGCCATGCGCTGCGGCGCGGGCGCCACGGCCTGCGCGGCGGCCCCGGACGATCCGCTGCGCACGCTCCACGGCCTGAGCGCCGAGCTCTCCCTGGCGATCACCTTTCCCGATTGATTCGGGCCCCGCCCCACCGTCGCCCTTAGGCCCCGATCACGAATTATCTGATCGTTCAGGGCGCCGATCCATCCCGGC
>CAYFWA010000979.1:0-2674 GCA_964346625.1 uncultured Myxococcales bacterium | reverse complement strand
TCCGGGTCTGGGTCCGGGTCCGGGTCCGGCCTGGGTTGCCGTGCGCAGGTCGCACAGCAGGTCCGCCCGATGAATCGGTGGCGTCCAGCCCGGCGGCGGCGGCGCGCCGGTGACCGCGCGCAAGGCTCCCTCCACGGACAGGCGCGCGGCCGCGCAGAGCAGCGGAGAGGTTTCCACCCCGGCCACCTGCTGCGCCCGGTCCCACAGCGCCTCGGTCGCCTCCGGCGCGCCCGTCCAATACGCCCGCAGCACCTCGAGCAAAAACACACCGGTGCCGCAGGACGGATCCAGACAAGGCCCCTGGGGCGACGGTGAAGAGGACGGTGAAGAGGACGGTGAAGAGGACGGTGAAGAGGACGGTGAAGAGGACGGTGAAGAGGATGGTGACGCGGCGCCTGCCGGCGAGCCGGCGTCCTCCGCCACCGCGGCCTCGTCCGGCCCCCGGTCACCCCCGGGTCGGATCCCCAGCAGCCGCTGCACCACGGCGCGCGCCATCCAGGAGGGCGTGGGGTGCAACCCGATGGCGTGCCGATCCGGGGCAGGGAGCAGCCGCAAGAGCACCCCCTGCGCCTCGTCGAAAAACGGGTCCCGGGCGCTTGCCGGGCGTCGCCGGGGGACCGCCTCCCGCAACGCCCGGGCCACCGGCGCAGGCGCATCGTCGAGCCAAGCCACCAGCTCCGGCGGGGCCCCGCCGGGGGCCTCCCCCACGGAGAGGACGGCCGAAGCGCTCGCCGCGGGACGACGAGTACGGGCCAGTCTGGCCAGCCGAACCAGGGCGCACAGCTCCGCCAGATAGAGCCGATCCGTCAAGTCCAGCCCCGCAGCCCAGCCTTCCCCTGGGCCGGTGTCCGCGCGGGCGGGATCGTCGCCCCACGCCTCCACTAGCACCTGCCGGTAGGCGCCCGCGGCGCGCACCGCGGGCCCGTGGGCGTCGCGCAGCGCACCGCTGAGCGCCGCAGCCAGCCTCTCGATCCGCGAGCCACGCGCCATGGCCAGACCGTAGCCCGCCGTATCCTCCGTGTCAGCACTCACGGTGCACGCGACACGTTTTTTTGACACGAAGTCAGCTCGGCGACCCGCCGCGCTGAGCGGACGCCGAAAGCGAGAGCAGCGCCCGTCAGCTCCCCTGCCGGTACACCGGCTGCTCGGTGTAGCACAGGTGGCAGTTGTCCCGACGGTCGGTCAACTGCTGCACGAGGTCCTGCTCGTCGAATGGGTAGTAGGTGGGAGCGCACAGCGGATCCTCGGGATCCACCACGCCCTCGCGCTCGGCCAGGCGGGCCAGCGGCGTGGGCTTGTAGATCCGCACGCCCAGCTCCACGTCCACGTAGTCGGGCGCGAGCTCGTCGATGAGCGCGAAGGTCTGCGCGATGGTCTCCGGCGTCTCCCCCGGCGCGCCAAACAGGACGCTGAAGCTCGTCGGCACGCCCCGATCCTGGCAAAGCCGGGTGGCCTGGGCGATGTCGTCGGAGCCAAAGCCCTTGTTGAGCGTCTCCAGGATGGAATCGGAGCCGCTGTCGATGCCGAGCTGCACGGTGGTCAGCCCGGAGCGGAGCATGACGTCGAGCAGCTCCGCGGTGAACAGATCCGCGCGGGGATTGAAAAAGGAGTGCCAGGACACCGGCAGGTCCCGGGCGGCCAGGCGCTCGCAGATCCGTTGGGCGTGGTGCCGGTCGATATTGAACATGCTGTCGGAAAAAAAGACCTCTTGGATCCCCTGGTCCACGAGATTTTCCACCTCGTCGATCACCTTTTCCGGGTCGCGCTTTTTGATCCGGTGGCCGCTGATCTCGGGGTAGGTGCAGTACAGGCACTGCATGGTGCAGCCTCCCACCGTGTGCACGCCCACGGCCACGTCGTTGGCCTGGTAGGCCCGAAGGTCGGCGAAGCGGCGCCGAAAGGAGCGGTCCAGGTACTCCTTGGGCTCCTCGCGCAGGATCTCCCCCGGCGCGGCGGCCCCCTGCGCCAGCCGCGACAGCAGGGTGCGCAGCGCCGGGACGCCGCAGCCCGCCACGCCGTAGTCGGCCCCCACCGCCTCGAGGATCTCCGCCGGCTGGATGCTGAACCCCGCGCCCCCCAGGATCACCGGCGCCGAGCTGTGGCGGCGCACCCGGGCCACCAGGCGCGCGATCTGGGGCAAGAAGTACTGCTGCACGTGGACCAGGATGTCGTCAATGTTGCGCACGGTGATGCCCACCGCGTCCCAGCGGTCCGCCGCGAATTCCCGGGCCACCGCCTCCTCGGGCGTCGCCTCCACCGACAGGTCCAGCAGCCGCACGTGGTAGCCATGGTCCAGCAGGGACTCGGCCACGTACTCGAGCCCCACCGGCGGCACGGCGGGATCCATGCCCACCGGGTTGATCAACAAGATGTTCTGCATGTTCGCCCTCCGCATGCTCGCCCTCCGCGCCCGACCCACGGCCCGGCGCGCTACGCCCGCGCGACGTGCGCGTTCGCCCCACGCCTCATCCCCGCGCGTGGCATCTGCGCACGCTCCGGGGCCGAAGGTGATCTGTTGTTTCGAGCACGACGCGTGCCCGTGTGAGATCCTCTGCTCGCTCGAGCGTGACATGCCATCGCCGATGTCGCAATCTGCGCTGGTCTCCGATTCCCATGAGTGCCGCGCAACCGCGCACCCTCGGGATTTCTGTTCGCCCCCCTCCTGCGATATACT
>CAYFWA010000978.1:0-2676 GCA_964346625.1 uncultured Myxococcales bacterium | reverse complement strand
CCCCCGCCCCTCGGGCCAGTCGGGCCAGCCGGGCCACCCCCGCCCCTCGGGCCACTCCGGCCCGCCGGGCCACTCCGGCCCGCCGGCCCACTCCGACCACTCGGCCCACTCCGGCCCGCCGGGCCACTCCGGCCCGCCGGGCCACTCCGACCACTCGGCCCACCCCGACCACTCGGCCCCCCCCGGCCCGCCGGCCCACCCCGGCAGGTGAGGCCCGCTAGCGGGCCCCTGGCGAGCCACCATGGATCTGCGCGAGGCCCGCCTCGGTCCCACCCGCCGCCACCCGTGGGAGCGCGCCCGGGCGGTGGCCCTCGCCCGGATCCTCGCCGAAGCCGCGCTCCCGCCCCGGCCGGCCATCCTCGACATCGGCTGCGGGGATGGCTGGTTGCTCGCGCATCTCGGCGACCGGCTCGGAGCCAGCCGCCGGGTGGGCGTGGATCCCGCCCTGGCCGAGCCCGGGGTCACCGGCGCCGCCGGCGCCGCCGGCGCGGCGACGGCCGACCGTCCCGCCGCGGCCACAACGGCCGCCGGCGCCGCCGGCGCGGCGACGGCCGACAGTCCCGCCGTGGCCACAACGGCCGACCGCCCCGCCGTGGCCTCTGCCCCGGAAACGCCGGGGGCGGAGATCGAGCGGGTAACCGACCTCGAGGCCCTCGCCCCGGACACGCCCCCCTTCGAGCTGGTGCTGCTGCTGGACGTGCTCGAGCACGTCGCCGACGAGGCCCGGCTGCTGAGACAGGCCGCCGGGCGCCTGGCCCCCGGGGGCCAGCTCCTGGTGACGGTCCCCGCCTTCGAGGCGCTCTACAGCGCCCACGACGAGTTTCTGGGCCACCACCGGCGCTACCGCCGCCGCGCCCTGACGCGGCGCGTTCGGACCGCCGGCCTGGTGCCGCGGCAAAGCGGCTACCTGTTCGGTAGCCTGCTCGCGCCGCGCCTGCTGTCGGTGCTGGCGCAGCGCTGCGGCTGGCGACCCACCCCCCGCGGGGTGGGCGCTTGGCAGCGCGGGCCCACGCTGTCGGCGACGATCACCCTGGCGCTGCGGGCCGACAACCGGGTACTGTCGTCCCTGTCTCGCCGCGACTTGCACCTGCCCGGCCTGACCACGTGGGTCCGATGCGAAAAAACGAGCCCCCTGCCCAGACCCTCGACGAGCCGCCTCCCCAGACCCTGATCGTGCTGCCCTGCTACGATGAGGCCCGGCGGCTGGCGCCCGAGGCGTTCCACCTCGCGCTGCAGCCGCGGCCCTGGCTCCGGCTGCTGTTCGTGGACGACGGCAGCACCGACGGCACCGACCAGGTGTTGGCGCGGCTCGCCGCAGACCATCCCCGGATCGAGGTGCTGACCCTGCCCGAAAACCGGGGCAAGGCCGCCGCCGTGCACGCGGGGCTGCAACGGGCCCTGCAAAGCCACGCCCCCCGCATCGGCTACTGGGACAGCGACCTGGCCACGCCCTTGCAGGAGCTCGACGGCCTGAGCGCCACCATGACGCGAACCGACGCCTTTTTGGTGATGGGCTCGCGGGTCCAGCTCCTCGGCCGCGACATCCGGCGGCGCAGCCGCCGCCACTACTTGGGGCGACTTTTCGCCACGGCGGCCAGCGTCACCGTGAACCTGCCGGTCTACGACACCCAGTGCGGCGCCAAGCTCCTGCGAAACGACGCGGTGGCCCGGAAGATCCTGGCCTCGCCCTTTGTCTCGCGCTGGATCTTCGACGTGGAGATCCTGGCGCGCCTCGAGCGCTACGACCGCCGCCACCACACCCGCCTGGCCCGCGAGGCCGTGGTGGAGCATCCCCTGGACGCCTGGCACGACGTGGGCGACTCCAAGCTCCGCCCCGCCGCGGCCCTGCGCGCCGGTGTCGACCTGGCCCGCCTGGCCTGGCGCCACTGGCCCCACCGGCCCCACCGGCCGTAGCGGCCCGCCCGAGCCCTCCTCGGTTTCCCTGTTCCCCTTCCCTTCCCTTCTTCCCCTCGCTCCTGCCGCCCGCGGGTTTCAATCCGACAGCCTCGACTCTTTGATCCCCGAGGACATCGAGGCCCACGAGGGTCAACAGCTCACCCTCACCGATGCGGCACCCAGGCGTCCCCCACCGAGATCACCGGGATCACCGGTAGCGCCGCAGCAGGTTCCTCAGCCGCGAGATGCGCAGCTTGAGCTTGTAGCCCACCTTGGCCGCCGAGGTCTCGTTGTACAGGTCCACCCCGATGTAGGTGGGCAGCCGCCGCTTGCCGTCCCGATGGATCTTCGTCCGCAGGTGGCGCTTGTGCTCGATGGCGTAGCGCAAAAGCGGCAGCACCACCTGTAGCGCCTCGCGACGCATGACCTTGCGCCAGGGCTTGCCGAAGTCGTGGCGAAAGACGAGGGTGTACTGCAGCCCCTCGGGCCGCCACGTGTAATACGAGCCGGTGATCTTCACGTCCCGCCCCCGAATCTTCCAGGTCTCGGGCCCGGCTTCGTGCAGCTTGCCCTGCGGGATGCTCTTCCCCACGCTGCCCACCACGCACCGGTCGCAGCCGCTGCCGCCCAGCAGCAGCACCAGGCCCAACCCGACCCACCGACCGACCCACCGACCGACCCACCGACCGACCCACCGACCGACCCACCGACCGCTCCCGACTGCCCGCGCCCGCGGGCGCGCCCGGATTCGCCCCCGCACCAGAGCCCGCTCCAGAGCCA
>CAYFWA010000977.1:0-2678 GCA_964346625.1 uncultured Myxococcales bacterium | reverse complement strand
CTGCGGCTGGCCGAGGGCACCAACCTGCTCGGGCTCTACGCCGAGTTCGAGCTGCCCGCCGGCGACATCGACGTGGAGGCCTGGGGCCTGGTGGGCGGCGAGCCCACCCTGCTCGGCCAGCACCGCAGCGTGATCTTCCAGGACGCGGTGACCGTGCTGTCCATCAACGACGGCACGCCGGCGCTGCAGTAGCCATCCGGGAGCCGGGCGCCGGCTGGGAGTCGGGCGCCGGCTGGGAGCCGGGCGCCGGCTGGGAGCCGGGCGCCGGCTGGGAGCCGGGCGCCGGCCGCGAGCCGGGCGCCGGCCGCGAGCCGCCGGTCTCGTTCCGACGTCGCTCCCGGGGTCCCTGCGCCCCGCGCCCCGCGCCATTCCCGCTTTTTTTCCGCGATTCGGAACGGCTAGCTTCGGAGAACGCATGTCCGACACGGGGCCCACCGAGCGATTGTTCAAGGCCTACCCCTTCACCGCGTTGGTGGGACAGGCGGCGATGAAGCGCGCGCTGCTCTGTGCGGTGATCGAGCCGGCGCTGCACGGCGTGCTGGTGCGCGGCGAGCGCGGCACCGCCAAGTCCACCGCGGCCCGGGCCCTCACCCGGCTTTTGCCCGAGCAGCCCGTGGTGGCGGGCTGCCCCTACGGCTGCGACCCCGACGCGCCCCAGCAGGCCTGCGCCGCCTGCTACGAGCGCCTGATCGACCCGCAAGGACCTGGCCGAAAAGACGAGGCCGGCGCGGCGAGCCGCGACTCGTGCGACGGCCCCGTTGCGGGCAGCGTCCCGTCGGCGGCGGGTAGCGCGCCGGCGGCGGACCGGCCGCCGGTGGAGCGGGCGTGGCGCCGCGTGCCCTTCGTCAGCCTGCCGGTGAGCGCCACCGAGGACCGGGTGGTGGGGACCCTGGATCTGGAGCGCGCCGTGCTCCACGGCGAGCAGCGCTTCTCCCCCGGCGTGCTGGCCGAGGCGCACCGGGGCCTTTTGTACATCGACGAGGTGAACCTGCTGCCCGACCACGTCATGGATTTGCTGCTGGACGTGGCGGCCATGGGCGTGAACCTGGTGGAGCGCGAGGGCGTGGCCTTCAGCCACCCCAGCCGGTTCATGCTCGTGGGCACCATGAACCCCGAGGAGGGAGAGCTTCGGCCTCAGCTCACCGACCGCTTCGATCTGTCGGTGGTGGTGCAGGGCGAGCGGGACCTGGCCACGCGGCAGGAGGTGCTGCGCCGCCGCCTGGACTATGAGCGCTCCCCTTCGGACTTCGTGGCGAGCTACGCCGCGCAGGAGGCGGCGCTTTCCCGCGAGCTGGAGGCAGCCCGGGCCCGGCTGCTCGAGGTCGCGGTCCCGCCCTGGGCCGAGGAGGCCGTGTGCCAGACCTCCAACGACCTCGAGGTGGACGGCCACCGGGCCGAGTTGGCCGCCCTCAAGGCCGCGCGAGCCCTGGCGGCGCTCGACGACGCGCCGGTGGACGAGCCGCACCTGGCCGAGGCCATCGACCTGGCCTACGGTCACCGCCTGCGGCGGCGCCCCTTCGAGCAGGAGCACGACGGCGAGGAGCGCTTGGCCCAGGTGGTCACCCGCCTGCGCACCGCAGAGCCCACCGGCCGCGACGGCGAGCGGCCCTCTCCGGGGCTGCCCCCCGGAAAAAAAAACGCCTGAGATCGCCCGCCGGTGAGGTGGAGGCCCCCGAGGAGCCCGGGACCCAGGTCACCGAGGCCACCGTGGACCCGGCCGGGCAGCCCTTTCACGTCCGGGACTCGGTGCTCGAGGTCCGCGCCGCCGCCCCGCTGCCGGTGGCCCCGGCCGCCGGGGGCGGGCGCCGGCTGCGCGGGGGCCACGAGGATCGCACCGGCCTGTACGTCCGCGCCCGCGTCCCCCGCGGCGCCCTGCGCGACCTCGCGGTAGACGCCACCCTGCGCGCCGCGGCCCTGCGCCGCCACGCCGCGGGGGCGGACATCGACGCGGAGGCGGACGCGTGCGTGCGCGCCTCTGTTGACGAGCCGTCCCCCGCCCCGCCGCCCCCCCGCATCACCCGCACCGACCTGCGCGAGAAGGTCCGGATCCGGCGGGCCGGCGCGGCCCTGACCTTCGTGCTGGACACCAGCGGCTCCATGGCCCGAAGCCGGCGCATGGTGGAGACCAAGGCCGCCGTGCTGTCGCTTCTGATGAACGCCTACGTGGCCCGCGACTGGGTCTCCCTGGTGGCCTTTCGCGGCCACGAGGCCCGCCTGGTGCTGCCCTTCACCACCAGCGTGGAGCAGGCCCGGACCCACCTGGAGCAACTGCCCGCCGGCGGTCAGACCCCCCTGGCCGAGGGCTTGCGCGTGGGCCTGCAGGTGGCGGTGGAGCACCGCCGCCGCCACCCCGAGGCCGTGCCCCTGCTGGTGGTGATCTCGGACGGCAAGCCCAACTGGGGCCGGCGCGGCCGGCCCGTGAGCGAGGCCGAACGTCTGGCCTGGTGCGTGCGCCAGGCCCGCATCCCCCTGCTCTTTCTGGACACGGACCTGACCTGGCACGAGCCGGGCATGGGCCAGACCCTGGCGCGCATCACCCGGGGCCGCTACGTGGCCCTGGCCGATCTGTCGGCCCGGCAGATTCTCACGCGCGTCACCGAGACCGCCAGCCTGGGCCGGGACACGCTGCGTTCCCGCTGAGCACAGGGCCGCAGAGCCGCAGGGCCGCAGGGCCGCAG
>CAYFWA010000976.1:0-2682 GCA_964346625.1 uncultured Myxococcales bacterium | reverse complement strand
AGGGCTCGCGCAAGAATAAGCTCGACGCACCGAGGGCGCCGAGGCGCAATTCTGTCAAGAAGCGAGGAGGGCGAATACAGTAACGTATTTAACCTACTCGGCGAGCTTTTTGCGCATCTTTTGCAGGAGGGTGTCGAAGCCGTCCTTGGCGATGATGCGGTTGAAGGACTTGCGGTAGTTGCGTGCGAGGCTCACGTCGTCGGTGATCATGTCCACCAGCGTCCAGCGGGCGCCCTTGCGCTGCATGCGGTAGACCACCTCGGTCTGACGGGGGCGGCCGCGCTTGACGGTGTGGACCACCGTTTTGACCTTGGCCTTGGCGCCCCGGACGGACTCGCCTTTGTAATCCACCTTGTATTTTGCGTTTTTCCGGATGCCCTTGATG
This sequence comes from uncultured Myxococcales bacterium, assembly GCA_964346625.1. GTDB lineage: Bacteria > Myxococcota_A > Polyangia > HGW-17 > JAJRWW01 > CAYFWA01. The sequence goes on along the minus strand of CAYFWA010000976.1, from coordinate 2,297 downwards.
TAGGTCTTTTCGATGAGGCCCTTGAGCAGCTTGGTGAACTCGGTCTTTTTGGCGGCGCCGAGCTTGGCCCAGTGGTCTCGCAGGATGTCCTGGGCCATCTCGTCGAAGCTGATGAGGCGGTTGACGTGCCGCTTGAGCTGGGCGTCCGAGGCGTTTTGCTTGGCCAGGCGGTTGAGCTTAACGTTGGCCTTTTTGAGCTGGGCCATGGGGCCGGCCTGAGCGGTGGCGCCCAGGGGCAGGGCCAGCAGGCCGACGCCGACCAGGAGGGTAGCGAAAAGAAGCTTGGAATTTCCGATATATGGCTTGGGTTGCTTCATGGCTTGCTCCGTGGCTGCGACAAGGCTCGTTTTCTTTGTGTGCGCCGTTTTCCTCGTGGTCAGCGTTTTCTTTGTGTGCGCCGTTTTCCTCGTGGTCAGCGTTTTCTTTGTGTGCGCCGTTTTCCTCGTGGTCAGCGTTTTTTTCGTGGTCACCGGGGTCTTTGTGACCAGGCCCTGCGGTCTGTCTGCGGGTTGCCGGGTCGCTTTTGGCACCCGCGTCCGGGGGGCGCTGTAGGGATTTGACGGCGTCCGCGACCCGATATTTCCATCATACCAACAAAAGCCTTACTTTTCGCGCGGATCCGTGGCTCGCGCGGCGGGCCGGCGAGGCTTGGAGGCTGCGCCCGGGTGGCGGGGCGCGGGGGGCGGGGTGGCGATGTCCTCGCCCACCGCACGGCTGAGCTCGGCCACGGCCCGGTTGAAGTCGTGCATGGCCTGGTGGTGGCGGAGCTGGGCCTGGAAAAAAGCCTTCACCGCGTCGATCATCTTCTTGGTGTTGCCCCCGCCGGCGTCGAGCCGGTGCTTCATGGCGATCATCCAGCGCCGGGCGGCCCGCTGGGCGCGATTGAGGATCTCCATGCGCTTTTGCGCGGCCCGGGCGTTTTCCCAGGCCCGCTCCACCTGCAGCGCGATGCCGAGGCGCGCCTGCTCGCGCAGGCTCTGGGCGCGCAGCACCTCCGAGCGCGCCCGGGCCAGGTGGGTGTATTTGAAGTGGAAGTCCAGGTCCCAGCGCAGCGCGAGGCCCATGTAGATGCTGCTTCCGTGGAGCTGGTCGTTGAGGTAGGCGTGCCGGGGATCGTCCGGGGCGGTGGACAGCTTGAGCTTGTATTTGATCAGAAAGAGCAGATCGGGCAGAAACTGCGAGATGCGCAGCTTCACCTGGGTCTTGGCGGCTCGCACCGCCAGGTCCAGCATCTGCCACTCGGGGCGGTTGCCGCGGGCCAGGCGCACGTAGCGCGAAAGCGGCCCGATGGTGGCCTCGACCTGGGTGAGGGGCTTTTTGTCGATGTCGAAACCCTGCTCGGCGGCCGACCCGATCAGGGCGCGCAGGGCCGACAGCGCCAGCGACTCGGCCTTGCGGACCTGCAGCTCGAGGTCCTCCACCTCGGCCCGGGCGATCTGCAGCCGGTACAGGTCCACCTTGTCCACCGAGTCGCCGTCGGGGCCCTCGAGCTTGTCGTCGAGCTTGCGCTCGGCCCGCTTGAGGTGCGGCTCGCCCTCGCCGATGGTAAAGAGCATCTCGCGGGCCAGCTTGAGGCCGAAGTAGGCCCGCCGCAGGTCGCGCACGGTCTGCTGGCGCGTCTGGCGCAGCCGCGCCCGCTGCAGGGCCACCCCGTGGCGCGCCAGCCGCTTGGCGAACCGGATCTTGCCGAAGGTGTAGAGGGGCTGGCCCAGGGTGAGCTCGAGCCGGAAGTAGTAGTTGCGCACGTCGAAGCTTTTGAACCAGTCCTGAACCGTGTCCGAGCGGTTGGTGCCCAGGCAGAAGGACTCGCGCATCTCGCGCGTGTCGAGGGCGTCGTAGAGCGTGCCGCCGCCCGAGAGCTGGACCTCCCGAAACGACTCGGGCACCACGCAGCGGTACCTGGGCACGATGGAGTAAAAAGCCTGGAGCTGGGCCTTGGGGACCCACAGCAGCTTGGCCTTGAGGAGCTGGGCCTCGGCCGCCTTGACCTTGGCTCGCGCCACGCCCAGGCCCGGGGCGCTCTCGCGGGCCAGGCGCTCCAGGGCGGGCAGGGTGTAGCGGCGGGAGACCGGGCGCTTGCCAGGGGCCGCGCGGGCCGGTCGCGCGGCCGGTTGCGCGGCCGGTCGCCCGGGTCGCCGCTGACGCGCGGGTCGCCGCTGGCGCGCGGGTCGCCGCTGGCGCGCGGGGCGGGCCCTGGCGCTGGCACCGCGGGGGGCGAGGGGCTGCGCCCGGGCGCCGGCGGCCTCGCGGCGGGTGGCCGGGGGCCGGGCCCCGCCGGCCCGCCCGGGGGCGCGGGG
>CAYFWA010000975.1:0-2685 GCA_964346625.1 uncultured Myxococcales bacterium | reverse complement strand
CCGGGATGGATCGGCGTCCCGAGTGCAGAGTTTATTTTGACCCGCTCCCTTACGGTGTGTGGGGGGCGAAGATGAGCAGGGAGCGGGCGGGGACCGAGATGGGAGCGCCGCCGGCGGTGACGGTGTCGCCGATGAGCTCGATCCAGTCGCCGGCGGGGAGGCCGGACACGTCGGCGGTGGCGTCCGAGCGGTTCACCAGGACGTAGACGTCCTCGGCCGCGCCGCAGCCGGTCAGCTTGTAGGCGAAGGTGTCGTCGCCGGGGGTCACGGTGACTCGCCAGCCGCGGCGCAGGGCCACGTGGTCGTGCCGGATCTGGACCAGGGCCGAGACCGTGTCGAGCAGCCACTGCTGGTGGGCGTTGAGGTTGGACCACTGCATCATGCGCCGGTTGTCGGGATCCCCGCCGCCGGCCATGCCGATCTCGTCACCGTAGTAGATCAGGGGCACGCCGCGGTTGGTGAGCAGCAGGCCGAAGGCCAGGGCGAGGCGCTCGTAGGGCTCGGCCGCGGTGGGCTGGGTGAAGGCGCCGGGGTTCCACCCGTTGCCCACGTGGGAGCCCTCGTAGCAGTCGCCGATCTGGCCCGAGGCGTAGTGGATGACCCGGGGGATGTCGTGGTTGCCGATCCAGGTGGACATCAGGGTGTCGGCCGAGTAGAAGCCGTCGTTGCCGTCCCACCAGCCGAACAGGTCGTTGAGGGTGGACGAGCGCACGAACAGGGTGTCGCACAGCCGCTTGCGCAGGGGGAAGTCGAACTGCCCGTCGAGCTTGGTGGCCGGGTCGATGTAGTCCTTGAGGAGCTGCTGGTCGTTCCAGTCGTAGGTCTCGCCCACCAGGTAGAACCGACCGCCGGCGGGGCTGGCGAGCTCGGCGTTGAGCTCGCTGCGCAGCTCGGTGAGCCAGCTCATGGGCACGTGCTTGATGGCGTCGAGCCGGTAGCCGTCGATGCCGAACTCCTTGGCCCACCACAGGGCGTCGTCGATGGACCACTGCCGGGCGGCCGCGGAGTCGTGGAAGTCGAAGGCCGGCAGGTACTCGGTGAAGGCGCAGCGCGTGCCGTAAAACGAGTCGTTCCAGTTGTTGGGCGGGCAGAGCACCGGGTTGCCCTGCTCCAGGTAGAACCAGTCGTTGTGGGCGGCGAACAGCCCGGACTGCTCGTCCACGTGGTTCATGACGTAGTCGAACAGGATGTACATGCCGCCGGCGTGGGCCGAGCCGATGAGGCTGTGCAGATCGGCGGCGGTGCCCAGCCGGCTCTCCACCGCCGGCGTGGGGCTGGGGGCGTTGGGGTTCGAGTAGTCGATGTCCGCCGGCGACGGCCAGTAGCCGTGGTAGGCCGAGTACATGTGGGTGTCGGTGTTGGGGTCGATGGCCGCGCCGGCCAGATCCCGGTTGTCGTAGGGCGCCGAGAGCCAGATGGTGTTCACCCCCAGGTCGGTGAGGTAGGTGAGCTTCTGCTCCACCCCCACCCAGTCGCCGCCCTGATACTGGGCCTCCCAGTCCACGCCGCTCACCGGGTCGTTGGTCCCGTCGCTGTCGTGAAACCGGTCCACCAGGGCGAAGTACATCACCGCGTCCTCCCACTGGAACACGGCGGGATCGCCGCACTGGCCGGGCTGGCTGCAGTCGGCGGGGCAGTTCTGCAGGGTCTCGCCGGGGTCGCACTGGCCGTCGTTGTCGCACGCCGGCGGCTCCTCGCAGTCCGTGGGGCAGTTGGCCGGGTTCTCGCCGGCGTCGCACACGCCGTCCTCGTTGCACAGCGGCGGGTTGCCGGTGCGCAGCTCCAGCACCACCACCTCGGAGACCACGTCCGGGTTGTCCGGATCGTCGGAGGGCACGGTCTGGTTGCTGAAGTACTGCCCGTCGTAGTTCTGCAGCCGGGCGAACAGCGCCACCCGGGCGCCGTCCGGGGCGGGCCCGCCGAACAGCGACGCCAGCGGCAAAGACGCTTCGAAGCCGGCGCCGCCCGACACCAGCACGCCCTCCACCCACGGGAAGTCCGCGCCGTCGAGCCCGATGTTGCGCCAGCCCGCCTCGTCGTGCATCACGCCGTCGGCGCTTGCCATGCCCTTGGTGCCCACGGCCCAGTCCACCTGGTAGTCGGTGTCTAGCACCGTGATGCTGGCGGACATGGCGTTGTCCAGCGCTCCGGTGTTGTCCGTGGCCGCCGAGATGCTCGGCAGCCCCTGGCTGGTGGGGCCGTAGTCGATGTCGATGTAGACCACCAGGGCGTTGTCGGGCTCCACGAAGCCCTCCACGCCCAGATACAGGTTGTCGTCGTCGTAGGCCGCGTACAGCGTGGTGAGCTCGTTGGCGCCCCAGTCCGTGGCGGTGGGGGTTTCCCCCAGGCGCTGATCCTCGGTCCAGTCGCTGCCGTCGGCGCTGATCGCGCCGTCCACCACCGGAGTCCAGAAAAACGGGTCGATGTCCTCGACGCACTCGCCGTTTTCCTCGATGTAGCCCGCGTCGCAGAAGTCGCAGGCGGCGCCCACGTAGCCGGTGTCGCAGTCGCAGAAGGCCCCCTCCGGGTCGTCCACGCAGGTCCCGTGTGCGCCGCAGTCGAGGGTGTCGCAGGTCAACACGGTTTCGTTGTTGTTGTTCGTGTTGTGCTGGCCGTCATCGTCGCCGCAGGCGGCGAGGGCGGCGAGGGCGACGAGGGCGGTGAGGGCGACGAGGGCGGTGAGGG
>CAYFWA010000974.1:2222-2698 GCA_964346625.1 uncultured Myxococcales bacterium | reverse complement strand
CAACATTTCATAAGTGCAGTACAAATCCCGTTGAGAAATTCGGACAGAACCAAAAAGGCGTGAATTCCCTTCAAAAAGGAGTTGTGTACGCACACAATCAAAAGGGAACCACGCCCGATGGACCTGGGCGTGCTAGGCCCTGACGGCCACCTGGTGCCCCTCGGCTCACCTCGATCGGCGCGGTGACGGCACCGCGCTGAGGTCGATGACCCTGCCCGTCTGCCGGGCCGCCTGACCGGCGGCCGGAGCCACCAGCACGTATGTGGGAGCCGGGGCCGAAGTGTGATTTAATTTTGAGCACTTGAGGGATATCTTGCCATGGCGCCGGCGTTTGGTTCTCGGCGAAGCGCCCGGGGCCGGCGCAGGGGGGCGCAGAGGGGGCGCAGGGCCGGCGGCGCGCCCGGCGGCGGCCACAGCGCAAATGTCTCGGTTGAACCACTGAGACATTCTGTGTTTTAAGAAAGCAATCAAACGAG
>CAYFWA010000974.1:0-2122 GCA_964346625.1 uncultured Myxococcales bacterium | reverse complement strand
GAACACCGGTCACAGGGACAAGGAACACCGGTCACAGGGACAAGGAACACCGGTCACAGGGACAAGGAACACCGGTCGAATGAACACCTCGATAGCCCAGCGTGCCAGTGGTGATCCCCCTTCCAGGGGCATGTCTCGCGTGCTGGGGATTCTGATGCTGACCTTTGCCGGTCTGGGGTTGCTGTTTACGATTTCTCTGGCGGCGCTGGGCTCGGGCTGGCTACCGGCCCCGGGATGGCTGGCGCTGGAGCTGGGCGTCTCGGCCACTCACGTGGCGGCGGCAGTGGGCGCGCTCGGGCACAAGCCCTGGGCTCGCGCGATGGCGACGGTCTATGCCGTGATGACGGTGGTGGTTGGAATCCTGCTGCTCGGAGCTCCCCAAGGCTGTCTTCAGGTACCACCGGAAGCTCCGGCGGGTCACAGCCCCTTCATGCACGGCCTGGATCACATGCTGACCCAAGGGCTGTTGGTGCTGGCAATGTGGCTACAGCTCGGTCTTCGGCTGATATGGGCGGTGCTGATCCTGGTGTTGATGAACACGCGAAAGCCATAACCTGCACATCGAAAGAGAGCATCATGACGATTCAAGAATGGAAAGAAGGTACGGCCCACGAGGGATCATTGCGACGGGAAGGGACGCCCTGGGGCCCAGGCGAGCCGCGGCGGGTCGCCGCGCTGATCGTGGCCGCGACGCTCGTGTGGGCGGGGGCGCTCGGCGCCGGATGCGACGAGGATCCCGACAGCGAGGCGCCCCCCGACCCGCAGGGGATGTGCCCCGAGGCCTGGCGCACCTATCCGCACCAGCCTCCGGGCACCGAGATCCGGTTCCCGGACGACGAGGGCCAGCACTACGACGCCGATCCGGAGGTCACCATGGAGTGGTGGTACACGATCTACCACCTGACCACGCCCGAGGGGCGGGAGTTCTCCATCATGGCGACTTTCTTCATGCCCCAGCTCGACATGGCCTACCGGCCGTTCAACATCACGGACGTGGAGAACGACCGGATGTATCCCAGCGACGAGTGGGGCACCCTGGAGGCCGGCGAGGGGCCCCTGGATCTGGTCTGGACCAGCGACAACCCCGAGGAGCCGGTGAGCACCTTCGCGGCCCGCCGCTACGCGGACGGGGACCCGGTGCCCTTCGCCTACGAGCAGCACCTGGTCTACGTGGATCCGTCGGATCCGTCCCGGAGCCAGTCTTTGCGCCTGACCATCGACAGCCTGAAGTCTCCCTACATCGTGGACGGCGACGGCTACGTCACCATCGGCGAGGCGGGCGAGAGCTGGTACTACTCGCTCACCCACCTGGAGGTGTCCGGCGAGCTGGAGCTCGACGGCGAGGTCTTCGAGGTGACGGGCCGGGGCTGGCTGGACCACCAGTGGGGCCCCTTCATGCTCCACCCGCTGGCCAACACGCCCATCACCTACGAGTGGATGGCCCTGCACCTGGACAACGGCGACGAGTACATGGTGAGCACGCTGTTCGACCGCGACGACCAGATCAACCTCACCGAGGGCTTCGGCTCGGTGGGCTGGAAGACCGCCGACTGCGCCCAGGGGGTCACGCTGGATCACACGGTGGAGCGCCTCGGCTTCTGGTACCACGAGGGCAGCGGCGACTGGTTTTCGCATAGCTGGCGCATCGTCGTGCCGGACACCGGGCTCGACGTGGTGGTGACCCCGGTCATCGAGGACCAGACCGTGCCGTTTTTCCACACGTACTTCTACGAGGGACGGAGCCTGGTGACCGGGACCCTGGACGGCGAGCCCGTCACCGGCCTCGCCTTCTCCGAGCTCACCCACCACTACGACGCGCCCGAGGTGGCAATCACCGCCCCCACGGCGGACGCCACCCACGCCGGCGCCGGCGAGCTCACCGTGCGCTGGGAGGTGAAGAATCCCGACGACGGGATGCCGCTGCAGTTCGACGTCACCCTCTCGGACGGCGCCAGCACCCAGACCCTTTGCCAGGACCTCACCGCGCCCCCGTGCACCGCGAGCGCCACCGGGATGAGCGGCCCCTGCACCCTGTCGGTGCTCGCCCGCTCGGTGGACAGCACCGTCACCGGCACCGACTCCATCCCGCTGCGAATCCTGCCCTGAGCCGCGGGTCGGTTCC
>CAYFWA010000973.1:0-2705 GCA_964346625.1 uncultured Myxococcales bacterium | reverse complement strand
TCTTGCTCGACGAGTCCTGCGGCAAGTGCGTCCCCTGCCGGGAGGGCAACCGGCGGATGCTGGAGATCCTGCAGCGCATCTGCGACGGCCAGGGCGTGCCCAGCGACATCGAGCTGCTCGAGCGGCTCAGCCTGGCCATGTTCCGGGGCTCGCTGTGCGCGCTGGGGCAGACCGCGCCCAACCCGGTGCTGTCCACCCTGCGGTACTTCCGCGACGAGTACGAGGCGCACATCCAGGAGCACCGCTGCCCCGGCGCCGTGTGCCGCGCGCTGATCACCTACACCATCAACGATCAGTGCAACGGCTGCACGCTGTGCGCCCGCGTCTGCCCGCAGGACGCCATCTCCGGAGAGAAGAAAAAGCCCCACGTGATCGATCAAAAGAAGTGCGACCGCTGCGGGGTCTGCTTCCACGCCTGCAAATTCGACGCGATCAACGTGGCGTAGCCGCTGTGGCGAGGCAACGTGGCATGGCGATGCGATCAACGTGGCGGAGCGACGTGGCAAGGCAACGCGGCATGGCGATGCGATCAACGTGGCGGAGCGCTGTGGCAAGGCAACGCGGCATGGCGATGCGATCAACGTGGCGGAGCGACGTGGCAAGGCAACGCGGCATAGCGATTTCGCAGCGCGATTTCATCGCTTGATTCCATCGCGCGAGGTCGCACCGCGACGTGGCATAGGAGTAACGATGTTGAACATGGACATCAACGGCCGCCGGGTGACGGTCCGCAAGGGCACCACGCTCCTCGCGGCCTGTCGGGAGGCGGGCTTCGAGGTGCCCACCCTCTGTCACCACGAGGCGCTGGAGCCCTACGGCGCCTGCCGCCTGTGCGTGGTGGAGGTCCGGGAGCCGCGACGGTCGCGGAGCCGGATCGTGACCGCTTGCAACTACCCGGCCAAGGCCGGGCTGCAGGTGGAGACCGACTCGGAGGCGGTGCTCGCCACCCGCCGGGAGGTGTTGGACCTGCTGCTGGCCCGCTGCCCGGGCTCCCCGGAGATCCGCGCGCTGGCCGCCAGCGTGGGGCTGCACCGCTCCAGCTTTCCACCGGATCAGAACCGCGACAACTGCATCCTGTGCGGCCTCTGCGTCCGGATCTGCGAGAAGCTGGGCTTCTCCGCCATCGGCCAGGCGGGCCGGGGTGCCCACCGGGAGGTGGCCCCGCCGCTAAAGGAGCCGCCCCCCGACTGCACGGGCTGCGGCGCCTGCGCCCGGATCTGCCCCACCCACGTCATCCCCCTGGTGGAGCGCAACGGCATGCGCCGCATCTGGGAGCGGGACTTCGAGATGGTGCGCTGCGAGCAGTGCGGCCGGGCCTTCATCACCAAGGAGTACCTGGCCGCGCGCGTCGAGGACAGCGGCCTCCCCGAGTCGCACTTCGCCCTGTGCGACGAGTGCAGCCGGGCCCAGACCGCCAAGGTCATGTACGCCCACATGGTGTTTTCGGATCGCCCCGCCGCCGGGGAGGGCGCCAGCGACGGCCCCGGCCGCGCCGGCGGCAAAGGAGCCACGCCATGAGCGAGCCCCAACGCAAACCCGAGCGTCAAGCCGAGCGTCAACCCCACACCAAGATGCTCACCGTCACGCCCACCCGCTGCATCGGCTGTCGGACCTGCGAGGTGGCCTGCGCCTTTCGCCACAGCCACGACCACCTCCCGGGCCGCTCCCGGGTGCAGGTGCGCACCGTGGACCGGGAGGTCTTCGTGCCCATCCTGTGTCTGCAGTGCGACGAGGCGGCCTGCGTGAAGGCCTGCCCGGTGTTCGCCCTGTGGCGGGACATGGACACCGGCGCCATCGTGGTGAAGGAAGACCGCTGCATCCGCTGCAACGCCTGCGTGCCGGCGTGCCCATTCGGCAACCTGGCCGTGGAGTCGCCGGAGCAGGCCGTGATCAAGTGTGACCTGTGCGAAGGTGATCCCGCCTGCGCGCGGTTTTGCCCCACCGGGGCGTTGATGTTTATCGAGCCGTAACCACGAGCCGGAGGGGAACCCTCCCCGGAGGCCGGTGGGAAGGACAGACCCCCACACGTCACCGCGGCATTGATCCGGAGACACCGATCCAAAGAGTCCGATCCGGAGACACCGAATCTGAGACACCGAATCTGAGACACCGAATCTGAGACACCGATCCCGCGTGACGTAGCACTGGACGCAAGGAGCGAGAAAAGCCGATGGAACCCCAGGGTAAGATGACCTTCTACTGTCCGTTCTGCGGGCAAAAGCTCTCCTTTCTCGAAGGGATGCTGATCAAGATGGTCGGCCGGCTGCACGCCACCACCTTCTCGTGCAAGACCATGTTCTACTTCTCGGCCCAGCTCGGCCAGTACGGCTGCATCGTGGGCGAGGGGGTCCGGGTGCACGACGGGGCCAAGGTGGAGTTCGAGTGCATCAACAACGCCTGCAAAAAGAGCTTTACCTCGCCGCACAACGACGATCTGGCCGAGATCCGCATGAAGGACGAGGCCGGGCACGACTTCAAGGTGGTGTTCAACAAGATCTTCGGCAAGCGCTCCACCTTCCTGCTGAATCTCGAGGACCGCGAGCTGGTGGACGCCTTCGGGGTAGACAAGGACGAGTACATGCAGGACCCCGCGGACCGCGCCCGCAACTTCTTCGGCGAGTAGCGGTTCACCCTGACGGGTCTCGTTCCTGGCCTCCCGCCCGCGGCCTCCCGCCCGCGGCCTCCCGCCCGCGGCCTCCCGCCCG
>CAYFWA010000972.1:0-2709 GCA_964346625.1 uncultured Myxococcales bacterium | reverse complement strand
CAAAAGCAAAAGCAAAAGCAAAAGCAAAAGCAAAAGCAAAAGCAAAAGCAAAAGCCCCAGAAGAAGGCGGGCAAGAAGAAGAAGAAGAAAAAGAAGTAGGGTCCAAGGAGCGAAGCGCGCCCACACCCGCGGTGCAGGGGCGGGGGTCCGGAGGTCCGAGCGATGAGATGCCCGAAGTGCTCCGACATGGAGATGGCCGCATACACCCACGAAGGCGTGGAGGTGGATCGTTGCCTGGGCTGCGGGGGCGTGTGGCTGGACCAGGGGGAGATCACCGTGGTGCTCAATCAGCAGCTCGGCCCGCTCATCGAGCAGGGCGAGGTCACCGAGCTCACCGGGGATCCCAAGCGCAGCCGCCGCCGGGCCACCTGCCACCGCTGCGGCCGTTCGATGGTCCCCATGACGGGGCTGGCGGAGGTGACCTTCGACTACTGCAGCGGCTGCCGATCCATGTTCCTGGACGCCGGCGAGCTGTCCACCCTGCACGCGTATCAGTCCGGCCCTTGATCAGGGCGCGGTGATGGCGAAGCGGGCGCACAGGCGCTGCGGCGTGGCGAAGCGGTTGCCGTAGCTGGTGGTGGGGAAGTCCCGCACGGTGGTGGGGGCGGCGAAGGTGCCGTCGCCGTTGCCCAGCAGCAAGATGGTGTGCGAAGGCGGGGCCCAGGTGTTGGGGTGGTTCCAGCCGAGCATCACGTCCAGGTTGCCGTCGAAGTCGAAGTCGAAGGCGCGGGCGGAGCTGGACACGCCGGGGTCGTCGGCGCCGGACTCGTTGCTTGGGTTGATGTCGAAGGCCTCGAAGCAGCTCGCGAAGTCGAAGCCGAAGGTGCCGCCGGTCAAGATCCCGGCGTAGAACCAGGCGCTGCCGGGGTCGCCGTCGTCGTCCAGGCCGAGGATGACGTCGCCCAGGTCGTCGCCGTCGAAGTCGCCGAACAGGATGGAGTTGGCCGGCGAGGCGCCGCAGCCGCCGCTGTTGTGGCTGAAAAGAGGCGTGCTGGGCACGTCGAAGGTGCCGTCGCCGTTGCCCGACAGCACGTAGACCGGCAGGGCCACGTTGCCGCCGGAGGACATGGTGTAGATCACCATGTCGCGGAAGCCGTCGCCGTCCACGTCCACCGCGTCCCGGGCCTTGCCCACGTTCCACTCGTCGTAGGCCAGGGAGTACAGGTCGGCACCCTGGCGTCGAATGAAGGCGCAGCCGCCCGGGTTGGCCGGGTCCGTGGTGTAGGCGCAGGTGGCGGTGTGAAGCAGCCCGGTGTTCTCGTAGGAGTACAGAAACGCGTCGCTGATGTAGTTCGGCTTGGTGATCCGCAGGGCCACCAGGTCGATGCGCTCGTCGTTGTTGAGGTCTGCCGCCGTTCCGAAGATGTTTTCGTCCAGGTCGCTGTCCACCAGGCGCTGGTCGAAGCTGGTGGGGCTGCCGGTGTTGATGGTGCCCGTGCGGGTGAACCACCACAGGTCCCGCGGGTTGGAGGGGTCGCTCGTGTCCGCGTCGCCGACGGCCAGGAAGTCGGTGCGGCCGTTGTTGTCGAAGTCGGTGATCACGAAGGAGACGTAGCGATAGCCGGTGTCGGAGCTCGCCGGGCAGTTGTGGGGCGCGTCGGCGGTGCAGCCCCACGGGGCGCCGATGCCCACCGCGGCGGCGAAGGTGCCGTCGCGATTCGACAGGCTCAGGTCGATGGTGCCGTCGTCGTTGCGGTGCAGGATGTACTCGGGGAAGGGATCGCGGGGGTAGGGATCGGAGTTGTCGTCGATTCCGTCGCCGTCGCTGTCCGCGGCGTAGGGGTCGGACACGGCGCAGTCGGCGCCGTAGATCTCCTCCTCGCCGTTGGTGATGCCGTCGCCGTCCGAGTCGTCGTTGCCATCGCAGAGGCCGTCGCCGTTTTCATCGTCCCAGCCGTTGGGATCGCCCGGACAGTCGTCGTCCACCTCATCACACACGCCGTCCCCATCGGCGTCGGTCCACTGCTGGGCGTCGTCGGGGCAGGCGTCCGCCTCCTCGTCGCAGACCCCGTCGCCGTCGGAGTCAGACCAGCCGGTGTCGTCGCCGGGGCAGGCGTCGTCCACCTCGTCGCACACGCCGTCGCCGTCGGCGTCGGTCCACTGCTGGGCGTCGTCGGGGCAGGCGTCCTCGCTGTCGGGCACCCCGTCGCCGTCCGAGTCGGTGGGCGGCGCGGCGTCGTTCTGGTTGGTGCCCGCGTCGTCCGTGTTGCCGTTTTGGTTTTGGTTGTCCCCGGCGTCGGCGCCGGGATCCGAGGCGGTGGGCCCGCAGCCCGCCAGGGCGAGGCCGATCCCGATCCCCAAAATCAGCAGTGTGGAGCAAGCAGATAAGGTGCGCATGTGGAATGACCCTCCCTCCGGTCGCGTGGACCGGTGACCTGGTGCGCGTCTCCGGTCACGTGCAGCGGCGACCGGGGGCGCACCCTCGTAGGATATCATCAACGCTACGCCGCTGTCTCGGGGTGGGCATTGGATGGCCGACCTTCCCGTAAGCCAGTTGCGCTGTTGGCAAAAGTCCAAAGATACACGCGTAATCGGCGTCGCGAGAACAACTTACCCCCAGGGTTAGAGGCAGAATCGCGCTCGGAGAGCCTCGGCGTTACGGCAAGCCGCAAATTTTACCCCAGAGAACCTGCGAGTCGTCGCCGACCACCGTCGGGCGCCGTGGGGGGACGCGTCGGCCTCTCAACGGCGCCACTGAGGTTGAGTGGG
>CAYFWA010000971.1:0-2726 GCA_964346625.1 uncultured Myxococcales bacterium | reverse complement strand
GCCGCCGGGACCACGGAGGGCTCGCCGCCGGGACCACGGAGGGCTCGCCGCCGGGACCACGGGCCGAACCCCCTCGCGCGCGTCAATTCACCAGAGCTGGGGCGCGTCAATCCAGGATGAGCAGCTCGTCCACGTAGACGCCCGAGCGGGTCACCGAGGCGTCGGAGCGGAAGTCGAAGCGCAGATGGACGGTCTGGCCGGCCCAAAGCGACAGGTCGGCCTCGAAGCGCTGCCAGCCCGCGGTCATGTTGTGGCCACCCCAGGCCGCCTGGCCGTCCACGTTGCCCAGGTTGTAGGCGGGCTGCACGTCGCTCACCAGGGAGAAGGTGATCCCGTCGGTGCTCACCTTGAGGTTGCCGCCGTCGTACTGGCTGCCCTCGGTGTCCACGAAGGCCCAGAAGCGCAGCACCGGGGCGGTGGCGCTGGTGAGATCGATGACCGGAGAGGTGGCCGCGCAAAGGCCCCACGACTGGTTGTCGTGGTAGTCGCCCGACATCACCGTGCCGAGGCAGCTCCCGGCGCGGCAGCTCGGCGGGCCCTGTCCGCTGGGGGTGCCCCACTCCCAGTCTCCCGAGAGGGTCCACCCCCCGAGGCCGCTGTCGAAGCTCTCCTGCCACCGCGCGTCCACCACCACCAGCTCGAAGAGCTGCTCGTCGTAGTTGGTGGGGATCCCGTCGGCGGCCGCCCGCACGATCACCTCCACCGGCCCGAGAGCCCCCGGGCCCGGGGTGCCCGACAGCACGCCGAGCTGCGGATCCACGGCGAGCCACTGGTCGTTGAGCCCACCGGGCTGCAGGGACCACTGGTAGCTGCCTCCCCCTCCGGAGGCGACGAGCTGCCGACTCAGCAGGTCGCCCAACACCGCCATGCCGAGCTCCGGATCGCTGACGATTTCAACGGGCGCGGCGGAGGCCTCGGTCACCAGCACCTCGTCCACGTACATGCCCACCTCGGTGACGGATCCGTCGGTGAACAGCCCGAAGCCGATCTCCACGGTCTGCCCGGCCCAGGCCGCCAGGGAAAACTCCACCGTCTGCCAGCTCGCGAACCCGAGCCCGGTCCAGGACCACTCGTTCCACAGCGCGCGGTTGTAGGCCACGCTCGGGTTGTCCAGGTGGGTCCAGGTGCTCCCACCGGCCGGGCGAACGAAGACCGCCCCTCCGTCGCAGCACTGCTCGGTGTGCAGCCACATGTCGTAAGTAAGCACCGGCTGGGAGGCGCCGGTCAGGTCGATGGGGGGCGACACGGCGACGTTGGTATCGTAGCTCTGGTCGTTGGAGTAGTAGTAGCCGATGCGGGTCCCGAGGCACTGCGTGCCCTCTGAGGGCCCAGCGGGCTCCCCCAGCGCGCCCGTGGGTGTGCCCCACTCCCAGTTCCCGCCCAGCGACCACAGGCCCTGGGTGCTGGCGGGATCCTCGAAGTCCTCGTACAGGTACCACAAAAAGCCGCTGCAGCCGCTGGTGTCCACCGTGCAACTCGCGGGATCACAGCCGAGGGTCCCCCCGGAAAAGCCGAAGTCCGCGCAGTCGGCGCCACGGAGGTCGGACCGATCGCACTGCTCGTCGCACTCGGCCACGCCGTCGCCGCACACCGCCGGGCCGTAGCAGCCGCTCTCGTCCAGGGTACAGTCGGGCCCGCAGCCCAAGGTTCCTCCGTCGTAACAGAGGGTGGCACAGCTCTGCCCGCCGAGGTCCGCGCCGTCGCACTGTTCGCCGGCCGCAGGATCCCGCACCCCGTCGCCGCAGCCGGGGCAACAGTCGGTCGGGCAGGACGCGCAGCTCTCCCCGGACGCCTCCTCGCATACCCCGTCGCCGCAGAGGTACTCCAATTGGCAGCTCGGTCCGCAGCCGTCTCCCGGGCTGCGATTCCCATCGTCGCACTCCTCCTCGCACTCCAGCACGCCGTTGCCGCACGCCTCGATCTCGCAGGTGGCCGAGCAACCGTCACAATCCACCCGGTTTCCGTCGTCGCACTCCTCCCCCGGATCCAGCTCCAGGTCGCCACAGCCGGACATGGCGACGCAGTAGCCCGTGTCGAACCGGCAGCCCGCGGAGCAGGCCAGCGTTCCCCCGGCGAACCCCAGGGACGCGCAGTCCTGGCCGGCGAGGTCGGCGCCGTCACACTCCTCGCCCTCGCCCGGATCCACCACCCCGTCGCCGCAGGTCTCGGGCTCGAGGCACTCCCGGGGGTCGAGCTCGCAGGAGGCGCTGCAGCGCAGCGTGCCGCCGGCGAACCCCAGGGACTCGCAGGAGCGCCCCCCGAGGTTGTCCAGATCGCACTTTTCGCCCAGATCCCCCTCGAGCACGCCGTTGCCACAGCCCGGCTCGGGATCGGGGCTCACGAGGTCGCCGAGCAGGCCGGTGCGGCCACCGCACCCCGGGGTGGCGCCGAGCACCAGCGCCCCGCCGACCACCAGCGCCCCGCCGAGCACCAGCACCCCGCCGACCGCCAGCGCCCCGCTGGTCACCAGCCCCACGCCGGCCGCCAGCGCCGCCCGCAGCCTTCGCTTCACTGCCAGCCCTGCGGGGCGCTGCCTCTCCATCGTCTCGCTTCGCATGGTACCCACTGCTCCTCGCGGGGAGGCCTCCGCGCGGATCGCGGATCACGGATCACGGATCACGGATCACGGATCACGGATCACGGATCGCGGATCGCGGATCGCGGATCACGGATCACGGATCACGGATCGCGGATCGCGGATCGCGGATCGCGGATCGCGGATCGCG
>CAYFWA010000970.1:0-2734 GCA_964346625.1 uncultured Myxococcales bacterium | reverse complement strand
GTTTTCGGCAGCCGGGTCGTTTTCGGCAGCCGGGTCGTTTTCGGCAGCCGGGTCGGCCAGTCGCTGGCGTAGGCGCACCATCACCGCGTCGGCCTCGGCGAGGCGCCCCTCGAGCCGGTCCAGGCCCTGCTGGACGCTACCGCGGGTGTGGGTGGCGACCTGGCGCAGCGCCGCGCCCACGCGATCCACCACGGTCCGGGTGGAGTCGGCCCAGCGCACCAGCGCCGAGTCGGACTGACGGGCGCCCGGCAGCAGGTCCCGGGCCGCGCCGCCCGCGGCCTCGGCGGCCTCGGCGGCGCGGCGGGTGGCGCGGCGGGCCGCGCGGCGGGCGGCCTGCCACACGGTGGGGCGCTTCACGCCGGGGGGCAGCTCGTCGAGCAGCTCCACCCGGGGGGGCGCGGGGGGCGCGTCCCGGGGATCCCGGCGGCGGGGTCGCCGGGGGACCAGCCAGTGATCGCGCGACACGGCTAGCTCCCTTTTCCTGCTCTCGATGTCACGCTCGCTCCTACGGTTGCTCCCACGGTCGCTCCCACGGTCGCTCCCACGGTTGCTCCCACGGTCGCTCCCACGGTTGCTCCCACGGTCGCTCCTACGGTCGATCCTACGGTTGCTCCCACGGTCGCTCCCACGGTCGCTCCTACGGTTGCTCCCGCGGTCGCTCCCACGGTTGCTCCCACGGTCGCTCCCGCGGTCGCTCCCGCGGTCGCTCCCACGCCTACTCCGACGCCTACCCCCACGCCTACTCCCACTCGATGGTGCCCGGGGGCTTGGTGGTGACGTCGTAGGCCACGGCGCAGACGCCGGGCAGCGCGAGGATCTCCTCGCGCAGCTCCTGCAGCAGGGCCGGGGGCAGCTCCGCCACCCGCGCGGTCATGGCCCGCTCGGAGCGCACCGGGCGGATCACCACCAGCTCGCCGTCGCCTTCGTCGAGGCGCAGGGGCGAAAGCACCGTGGGGCACTGCCACACGAGGTCCATGAGCTCGTGGCGGGCCAGGCCGCGCATCACCGCGTCGTCGGCGCGGCGCAGCACGTCCAGCCGGGCGCGGGTCATGGTGGCCGGCACGGTCTCCACGCGCTGGGGCGCGCTGTCGTGCAGCGACACCACGCAGCGGTTGACCCCGGCCACGTGCTTGAAGATCTCGCCCGCCGCGAGGCTCACGTCCGCGAAGCTCCAGCCCTCGCCGTGCAAAAGCAGGGGGTGCTCGTAGGCGCGCAGGTCCGCCTTCACCCCCACCGACCGGATGGGCAGCGGCAACACCGACAGGCCGTAACGCTGGGCGTGGGGCCGGGCGGCCTGCAGCAGGGCGTCCGGGTCGAAGCCGGGGGGCGGGCCCTCGGCGCACAGGCAGCGGACCCCCAGCCCCGGCCCGGGGAAGGGGTGGCGGGACACGAAGGACTCGGGGATGCCCAGCTCCCGGCCGAGCTCGCGCACCTCCACCTTGTACAGCTCGGCCAGCGGCTCCACCACCTGGCCGCGGGCGATCATCTCCTCGATGATGGGCACGCGGTTGTGGTGGGTCTTGATGGTGTCGGCCCGGCGGGTGCCGCCGGTCTCGATGGTGTCGGGGTAGATGGTGCCCTGGGCGAGCAAAAACTCCTCGATGCCGAGCCGTCGGGCCTCCTGCTGGAACACCTCGATGAAGGTGTTGCCGATGATGAGGCGCTTCTTTTCCGGATCCACCGTGTCCCCCAGGGCGGTCAGGAAGCGCTCCGAGGCGTCCACGTGATGGACGTGATGGCTCACCTCGTGCTCGCGAAAGGCCTCCACCACCCGGCGGGATTCGTCGAGGCGCATCATCCCGTTGTCGATGTGCAGCAGGTGGACCCGATCGGGGCCCAGGGCGTGATTGAGCAGCCAGGCGCACACCGTTGAGTCCACCCCCCCCGAGGCCAGCAGGAACACGCCCCGGTCTCCCACCTGATCCCGGATCCGCTCCGCGGCCTCCTGCCGGAACCGGTCCATGCGCCAGGTGGGCTCGCAGCCGCAGATCTCCAGGGCGAAGTTGGCCAGCATCTGGTCGCCGTGCAGGGTGTCGTCCACCTCGGGGTGGAACTGGAAGCCGTAGCGGCGGCGGGTCTCGTCGGCCACCGCGGCGTAGGCGTGGAGCTCGCCGTCGCCGAGGCGCGAGGCGCCGAGCTCCACGAACCCCTCGGGCAGCGCCACCACCGAGTCCCCGTGGCTCATGAACACCTGCTCCACGGGCGCCAGCCCCGAAAGCAAAGGGCTTGCGGCGTGATCCGGGTTCAGGTGCAGATCCGCCGGGCCGTACTCCCGGGCCCGGTGCTCCACGGCGCCGCCGTAGTGCTGCACGATCTCCTGGTGCCCGAAGCAAAAGCCCAGGATGGGGATGGGGAGGTCGTAGATCGCCTTGTCGTAGTCCTGCTCCTCGCCCTGGCTCGCCAGCGCGGGGCTGCCCGACAGGATGATCCCCTTCATTCCCTCGAAGGCGCTGAGGGGGTCCTGCGGGTCCCGGATCACGCTGTGCACGCCCAGCCGGCGCAGCTTCGTGGCGATGAGGTGAACGTACTGTCCCCCGAAGTCGATGACCGCGATGGTGTCGTGCATGGAGGGCTCCTTGAGGTTCTCTCCGGGAATCTGCCGGGGATCGACCCTGCTGCCGCGCAAGGATGCCCGGGGTTGCCGACCGGGTCAATGGCCCTGGCCCGTCCCCGTTCGACCGGATGCGCTGGATGCGCTGGATGCGCTGGATGCGCTGGATGCGCTGGATGCGCT
>CAYFWA010000969.1:1272-2736 GCA_964346625.1 uncultured Myxococcales bacterium | reverse complement strand
CGCGCCGGGATGGATCGGCGGCCGAATGCCGAAGTTATTCTTGGACGAGCCCTAAAGCGGCAAGCGCCGCGCCAGCATGGGTTGCGCCGGCACGCAACCCATGCGCAGTGAATCCACGCCCAGCGGCAGCGAGGAGGCCTTCCGGACACCCCGTAGCTTATGGATAGAAGCCAGTATGCCACCTGCCTGCTTGACGCGTTGCGTTAGCGGGGCTAGGGTGGAGCGCTATTCGGCGGAGCGCTAGTGCCTCATCCCGGAAGTTCGTTCCGGGACTTTCGGCGAGCGCCGCGCGGCGAGGGCAAGGCGCGACGAGGGCGCGTACCGGGCGTACGTAACCGAGGAGCAACGCAGCCATCGCCGTGCGGAGCCGGCGAAACCCGGAACAGTCTTTCGGGTTGAGGCACTAGAGCACCGAACAGTTTGAAAGACGGCTGCAATCGCGCAGTTGCGGCATCTCGCGGCTTACGTCCTCGCTCCCTCGGTCACCGTACCTACGGGTACGGCTCGGTCGGTCGCTGCGGGCGCACTCGCGACTCGCGAGCAACTTCACGATTTCGCTACGACGTCCAAACTGATCGGTGCTCTAATAGGCGTCACGTCGCACTACAGGAGGAACACCCCATGAAGGACGTGAAGGGCAAGACGGTGCTCATCACCGGCGGGGCCGCCGGGATGGGCTACTTGTGGGCCGAACATTTCGCCGCGGACGGCGCAAACCTGGTGCTGTGGGATCTCGACGAGCAGCGGCTGCAGGAGTCGGCGGAGGAGCTCCGCGCCCGCGGCGTCGACGTCATGAGCCAGGTGGTGGACGTGTCCGATCGCGAGGCCGTCTACCGGGCGGCGGTGAAGGTGCAGGCCGAGACCGGCGGCGTGGACGTGCTGGTCAACAACGCCGGGATCGTGTTTTCCAAGCCGCTGCTCGAGACCCCCGACGAGCACATCTCGGCCACCATCGACGTGGATCTCAAGGCGCTGTTTTGGACCACCAAGGCCTTTTTGCCGCGCATGATCGAGCGCAACAGCGGCCACATCATCAACGTCTCGAGCGCGTCGGGCTTCATCGGGGTCCCCCGGATGCCCGCCTACGTGGCCTCCAAGTGGGGCGTGATCGGGTTCACCGAGTCCGTCCGCTACGAGATGAAGGTGATGGGCAAGGACGGCATCGGCTTTACGCTGTTTTGCCCCAGCTTCGTGGACACGGGGATGTTCGAGGGCGCCAAGCCTCCGCGGCTCACCAAGCTCCTGGAACCCGCCGCCGTGGTGAAACGGGCCTACCAGGGGTTCAAGGCCGGCGAGTACTTTATCTTGGAGCCCTGGATGGTGCGGCTCACCCCGGCGCTCAAGGGCCTGCTGCCCACCCGGCTGTTCGATGTCGTCGCCAACGTGCTCGGGGTCACCAAGGCCATGGAGCAGTGGAAGGATTTGCGGCGTTGATTCGTTTGGGGGGGGCTGTTTCGCGGGTGC
>CAYFWA010000969.1:0-1172 GCA_964346625.1 uncultured Myxococcales bacterium | reverse complement strand
TGCGTGGCCTGCGTGGCCTGCGTGGCCTGCGTGGCCTGCGTGGCCTGCGTGGCCTGCGTGGCCTACTTGATGCGCCAGACCTTGACGCGGCCGTCGCGCCCCCCGGTGACCACGATCCGTCCGTCGGCCGATACCGCTAGGTCGAGCACCGGGCCGCGGTGCGCGCGTACCACCCGGCGGGGATGGAGCTGCTGCTGCCGCTGGAACAGCAGCCGCCCGCGGTAGGTGCCGCTCACCAGCACGTTGGCACGGCGGGCCAGGGCCAGGGCGGTGATGGCCGGTCCCGGCACGCGCTTGAGCGACACCCCGTTGGACACCTTGAACACCCGCAGGCTCTGATCGTCCGAGGCGCTGATGACGCGCTTGCCGTCCCGGGTGAACACCACGCGGTTGACGGCGAAGCGGTGGCCGAGGCCCGTCTGCAGCAGCTTTCGGCTGCGGACATCCCAGATGCGCACGGCGTGATCCCAGCCCGCCCCCGCCACGCGCTGGCCGTCGGGCGAGAACGCCACTCCGTTGACCCAGGAGGTGTGCCCCGACAGCAACCCGAGGCTGCGCCCGGAGCCGGGATCGAACAGCGCGATGCGCTGGGCGCGCCCGGCGACGGCCAGCCGGTCCCCCTTGGGGGAGTAGGCCAGGTCGAGGGGCCAGCCCCGCAGCGGACCGAGCCGTCGCAGCGTCCGGCCGCTTGTGAGCGACACCAGGTCCACGTAGCGGCCTCGCCAGCCCACGGCGAGCTGGGATCCGTCCGGGGAGATCGCCAGGGCCGTGATCGGCCCGTGCGCCGACAGGCGCAGCCGGATGCGAGCGCGGGCGATGTCGAAGATGACGATCTCGCCGCGGTCCCCGCCCGCCGCGAGCACGGCGCCCGTGGGGTCGACGGCCACGCCCCGCACCGGTGCGCGCCAGCCGGTCTTGACCTCGGCCACCGGCCGCACGCGGGGCACGCGCGCCTGCAGGGACGGGGCGCCGACGCCCAGGAGCCCGAGCGCGAGCGCGAGCAGTAGACATTTTTGGCGGAGGGGGCGGGGGCCCCGCGGGCGCCTGGTTCCGACCGGCTCCATCGTCTCTCACCTTTAGCGCCCGCCGCGCCGAGCCGCAAGTTTTCCCTTGGCGAGGCCGGGCCCTTGGTCGGCCGGGCCCTTGGTCGGCCGGGCCCTTGGTCGGCCGGG